>CANQOU010000143.1 GCA_947625565.1 uncultured Clostridia bacterium | reverse complement strand
ATGAAAGTCCTTCATTTACAAGATTATCTATTACTCTTAATCCTATACTAATATCTTTCCAATCAGAAGTTGTTAATTTACCTCCTTGAAACCTGTTTTTTACTTTTCTTTTTTTATTTAATTTTGGCATAGGCTTTATTACATCTTTTTTCAATTTTTCTGTTAATAGTTTAATAGATATTCCTGTATTTCCTTTTAAATTCTTTTTCAAAATATCACTCCCTATTACAGCTTATTTCATACATTTCTATTTTACCATTTTTTTCATGTTTTTTCAAGTTATTATGGTAACTTGTTTCTATCTAAAAAACTTCTTTGCTTTTCACAAAGAAGTTTTTTTCTATTCAAATATTTTGTTGAATTCTTCCTCATTGATCTTTTCTTTCTCTAATAGTGTTAGTGCAATAGTGTCTAGTTTATCTCTATGTTCAATTAGAAGTTGTTTAGCTCCTTCATAAGCTATATCAATTAAAGATTTTACTTCTAATCCTATTTTATCACCAATATTTTCTCCGAATAATTGCATTTCATATGGTTCTTTTCCTTGGAAATCAATTGGTCCTAAAATATCGCTCATTCCATATTTTGTAACCATATCCCTTGCAATTTTAGTTGCAACTTCAATATCATTGCTAGCACCTGTAGATATATCACTTAATACTAATTGTTCTGCTGCTCTTCCACCAAGCAAAGCAATCAGTTTTTCTTGCATTTCTGTTTTTGAGATATAGTATTTATCTTCGTCTGTTTTATACATCGTATATCCACCAGCTACACCCCTTGGTATAATAGATACTTCTTTAATATTAGCTTGTGTTGGTAAATATCTACTAACTACAGCATGTCCGGCCTCGTGATATGCTGTTAGTTTTTTATCTTTGTCTGATATTACTCTTGCTTTCTTTTCAAGTCCTACTGTTACTTTCTTTACAGCTTCTTCTATATCATCATTTTCAATTTCTTCATGTTTATTTATTGTCGCTATAATTGCTGCTTCATTCAAGATATTTGATAATTCTGCTCCTGTAAATCCAGCTGTATCTTCTGCAATACTTTCTAAGTTAATGTTATCAGATAGTTTTTTATCTTTTGCATGGATTTTTAATATTTCTAACCTTCCCTTAATATCTGGAATTGGTATTGTTACTTGCCTATCAAACCTTCCTGGTCTCAATAATGCTTTGTCTAACATTTCAGGTCTATTTGTTGCTGCCAATACAATAATTGTCTCTTCAGAACTAAAACCGTCCATCTCTACTAGCAATTGATTTAATGTTTGATTGTTTTCTGATTCTGCTCCTGTACTTGATGTTCTTCTTGAGCCTATTGCATCAATTTCGTCAATAAATACGATACATGGTGCTAACTTTCTAGCTTTATCAAATAGTTTTCTTACTCTTGATGCTCCAAGTCCTACAAACATTTCAACAAATTCAGAACCACTCATTGAAATAAATGGTACATTTGCTTCTCCTGCAATTGCTTTAGCAATTAGTGTTTTACCTGTTCCAGGTTTTCCATATAGTAATACACCTTTAGGAATTTTGGCTCCCATTTTAGTAAATTTTTCAGGAGTTTTCAAAAAGTCTACAATTTCTATCAATTCTTCTTTTTCTTCGTCTAATCCTGCTACATCATCAAACTTAATTTTTGTTTTTCTTTCTGTATCTTCATAAACTTTTCCTTTTTCTCCCAATCCTTGCATTTTAAATATCATTATAAATAATGCAACCATAATAAATGTTGGAAGCAAGCTAATAAATGTTGCAGCAATTTGTGATATTACACTTCTTGGTTTTTGATTTAATTTGAATTCATTTCCATCTTCTGTTTTTTGTTGTATCAATTCCATAAAAGCTTCTGTACTTGGCACAATTGTTGTCTTTTCTTCTTCTTGATTTTTTAATTTTACTTTAACTGTTGTACTTCCAACTGTCATTTCTATTTCTTCAACATTTTTATCAGATATTTCTTTAATAAGTTCCGTATATGCTAACTCTTTTTCATCTTCTTTGTCATTACCTTTAATATATACTGCAAGCAATATTGCTGATAAAGTTATAATTGCCAATATTACTATCAAACCTACTAGTATTTTTTTTGTTTTTTCTTTTTTGTTGTTATCATTATTTTTCATGTTTTATCTTTCCTTTCTATGCACTAGTTCCTTCAGGCTCTGGTCCAGATTTTTCAGAATCCCCTTTTTTCTTTTCTTCTTTTTTCTCTTTTTTTTCTGGGTCATCTTCTTCTGGTTTTTCATTTTTCTCTGCTTCTTTTTCTTCCATTTCCTTTCGTACTTGCTCTTGAACCTCTTGAATTCTCATTAGTTCTGCTTGTCTTTTCTGTAAGTCTACCTTCATCATAAAAATAGCTGCTATTAAGTAAATTACTGCTACTGATATATACATTACATCAAAATATACTATTTCAAATTTTGTGAATGTATTAAGTATAACATAAATTATATTAAGTAATATTGATAATGTTGTTGCATAAATTGACATACTAAAAATTACTGAATATCGTACTTTTACTTTAGCTAATATGTTTGCTATATATCCAAATATACTTATAAATAAGTTATTGGCTAATGTATTTATGAAATATATTATAAATGCATAT
>CANQOU010000142.1 GCA_947625565.1 uncultured Clostridia bacterium | reverse complement strand
CTATTTCAAAAGTTGGCTTTGGCTTTGCGGCAGGTGGTAGTGAATTTAAAGGAGAAACAATTGATGAATATAGTAGAAAGGACAAGCAAGAAGAAATTCAATATCGTTTACCATTTGGTGGCGGAAGTGGAGCAGGTGTAAGTATAAATCCAATTGCATTTTTAGTTATAACAAAAGATAGTGTAAAGCTAATTCCAGTAAATCATTCTTCAAGTATAGACAAATTGCTTGACTATATCCCAGATTTGATAGAAAAAGTCAACAGCACCATGAATCGCTGCATTGAAAATAAAAAGGAAGAAACAGAAAAAATAATTAAAAAAATGGAAAATAGAATGAATAATGAACAAAATACAAAAGAAAAAGCACAAAAAGAAACCACAGAAAAGATTGTAAAAAAAGTAGAAAAGACAAAAGAAGAAATCCCAGACCAAGTTACTTATGAGTATGAATATGATGAAACATCAAATGATGATGAAATGTAAAAGGGCCCACCTAAAAAGGTGGGTTAAATTTTTTCAATAGTAAAAAAAATGTCGAAAACTTTTCACGTTACGACAAAACTTCTATAATTTTGCTATTGGAAAATATTGGAAAATGGAGTATAATACGAAACGAAAACAAATAGGTTATAGACATAGAAAGGAAGGATTTGTATATATGGAATCAAAATTTTATGAAAAGGACAAGCTACTAGTTTTTAAAATCACAGAAGAAATTGATGACCATAGTGTTCAAAAGATAAGGAGGAAAGCAGATTATGAAATTGAAAGATTTATGCCTAAAAGAGTTGTATTTGATTTTAATTGTGTCACTTTCATGGATAGTGCCGGAATAGGATTATTGGTGGGAAGATATAAATTTGCCAATTTATTAGGTGCTAAATTAGAAGTGACTAATCTTACACAAAGTGTCAATAAAATCTTTGAAATGAGTGGTATTTTGAGGCTAATACCAATAACTACACTTGAAGAAAGTATAGCATAAAATATATACCATAACTAAATTAGAGAGGGGTTAATATGGAGGAACATTTTGAAAATGAAATGAATTTAGAATTTATTAGTAAATCAGCAAATGAAGCTTTTGCAAGAATTTCAGTGGCTGCTTTTGCATCACAATTAGACCCTACGATAGAAGAACTAGCAGATATAAAAACAGCAGTATCAGAAGCAGTTACTAATTGTATAATTCATGCCTATGAAAATAAAATCGGAATTGTAAAGATATGTGCTAAATTAAAACAAGACGAAATTATAGTGCAAATATCAGATAATGGAAAAGGAATAGAAGATATACAATTAGCAAAAGAGCCACTTTATACAACAAAACCAAATTTGGAAAGGTCTGGAATGGGCTTTACTATAATGGAAAGCTTTATGGATTCTATAAATATTGAATCCATTGTTGGAGTTGGGACTAAAGTGACAATGTCTAAAAAAATAAAGAAAGAAGAAACAAATCAAGAAGAACTATCACAAATGACAAGTATGCCATAGAAAAGGAAAGAAAGATATGTTTGAAAATGATAAAAATACTATTCAAAAAGCACAACAAGGTGACCAAGCAGTATTAGAAAAACTGATAAAAGAAAACAGTGGGCTAATATGGAGCATTGTTAAGAGATTTAGTGGAAGAGGATATGAATTAGAAGACTTATATCAAATTGGTTGTGTTGGTTTTATTAAATCTATAAAAAGATTTGATACCAATTTTGAAGTAAAACTTTCAACATATACAGTACCATATATATTAGGAGAAATAAAAAGATATATTAGAGATGATGGAACAATAAAAATTAGTAGAAGTATCAAAGAATTACAGGTAAAAATAAGGCAAATACAACAAGAATATAGAAACAAATACAAAGAAGAAATATCAATAGAGAAAATTGCAAAAAAACTAAAAATAGCAAAAGAAGATATTGCAATTGCATTAGAAGCAAGCAAGCCAATTGAATCGATTGATGGAGTATATCAATCTGAAAAAGGAGAAAAAGGAATTGGCTTAATTGAAAAAATTTCAACAGGAGAAAATGAGGAGGATACAATTACAAATCGATTAGCTTTAAAAGAAGCAATTGATGGTTTAGCTCCAAAAGATAAGCAAATTATTTTATTGCGTTTCTATAAAGAAAAAACACAAACAGAAGTGGCAAAAATATTAGGAGTTAGTCAAGTACAAATATCAAGAACAGAAAGAAAGATTTTAAGTAAAATGAAATTACTATTATCAGATGTAGGATAGGAGGAACGATGAAAAAAGTAATTTTGTATATATTGTTCTTAATAACGATTTGCTTTATCTTACCGGCAATTTTTACAAATACAACAAAACAGACCACTTCTATACAAAGTATTCAACAAGAAAATACAGATTTACATGAAAACGCAACAAATCAAACACAAGAAGTATCAGAAGGTAAATATAGTAAAATTAAGTTATTACATACAAAAACAGGTGAAGTTGAGGAGGTCGACTTAGAGACATATTTATGCAATGTTGTATCAGCTGAAATGCCAGTAACATTTGAAAAAGAAGCTTTAAAAGCACAGGCAATGGTTGCTAGAACATATACTATATATAAAGTAAATAATAAGAAACATGACAATAGCGATATTTGT
>CANQOU010000141.1 GCA_947625565.1 uncultured Clostridia bacterium | reverse complement strand
AGATATGATGAAGACATAAATGAAATAGGAATAAAGCAAGCAAAAGAAGCAAGTAAAGAAGTAGAAAAACTAAAGTTAGATTTAATTATTTGTTCACCATTAAAAAGAACAAAACATACAGCGAAGTTGATAAATGTAAATAAAGTACCTATAATTTATGATGATAGAATTTTAGAAAGAGAAGTAGGTAAATTAACACTAACATCTAGTAAAACAAAATTTCATGATACTGAGTTTTATAACTACTATTCAACTGAATATATAAAAGGACTTGAAACACTACCAGAATTGTTCAAAAGAGTACACTCATTTTTAGATGAAATCAAAGAAAAATATAAGGATAAAAATATATTATTAGTAACTCATGGTGGTGTTACTAGAGCAATACAATTTTACTTTGAAAAATTGCCAGAAGATGGAATGATTAAAGATATTAGTGGACAAAAAAATTGTGAAATAAAGGAGTACAAAATAAATAATGAAAGAATTTAAAATTTTATATCTATATCCAGATATGCTAGAATTATATGGAGATTATGGAAATATACAAGTTTTAAAATATCGTATGGAAAAAAGAAATATAACCTGCAAAATTGACAAATATTCAATAGGAGATACAGAACCTGATTTTTCAAGTTATGATATTGTTTTTGCAGGTGGTGGTGCTGATAACGAACAAAGTATTTTAGCTGAGGACTTAGTAAAATATAAAGAAAATATAAAGCAAGCTATTCAAAATGGGGTATTTTTCTTATTAATATGTGGTGCATATCAATTATTTGGAAAATACTATAAAGGTGTAGAAGGAAATATTATTCCTGGATTGGAAATTTTTCCATATTATACAGAAGCAATTCTGGATAGAAAAAAAAGATGTATTGGAAATATTGTGCTAGAAGTAGAATTGGAAAATAACAAACCAACAAAAGTTATAGGATTTGAAAATCACGGAGGACAAACTTTTAATAGCTTATCACATTTTGGAAAAGTGTTATATGGAAATGGAAATTCTTTTGGAAATTCTGAGGAGGGATTTTTCATAGGAAATGTAATTGCAACATATTTACATGGACCATTACTTTCTAAAAATCCTGAAGTTTCAGACTATATAATTAAATATTGCTTAGAAAGAAAATATGGCGAAAAGGCTGAGTTAGAAGTGTTAGACGATACTTTTGAATTAAAATGTAGAGAACAAATACTAAAAAGATTAATAAAATGAAGGAGAATTTATGCTATATCAAAAAACATTTAATACAATTTTAGGAAATATTACAGCAATAGAAGAAGAAAATAAAATAATTGCATTAGAAATAGGGGAGAACAAATATAAAAATATTGCAATATTAAAAGATACTAAACTATTAGAGGAAACAAAAAGTCAAATAAAAGAATATCTGCAAGGGAAAAGAAAAATTTTTAATTTACCATTAAATCCAAAAGGAACTGATTTTCAACAAAGAGTATGGAAAGAACTACAGAAAATACCCTATGGGAGTTTAGTAAGTTATAAAGATATAGCAATAAAAATAGGAAATGCAAAAGCGGCAAGGGCTGTCGGAATGGCAAATCATAATAACCCAATTCCGATTATTATCCCTTGCCATCGTGTTGTTGGGAAAAATAAAGAATTAACTGGCTATGCACTTGGATTAAAAATGAAAGAATTTTTGATAAATTTAGAAAAAAGGCTTGACAAAAGCGAAAAAATAGTGTAAAGTATATTTGCATTACAAAAAGAAAGGTAGTTATTATGGAAGAAAAAAGTGATTTAGAGAATAAAATAAAAATCAGTATGTTATGCGAATTTTATGGAGCTCTATTAACTAAAAAACAATATGAATTTTTGAATGACTACTATAATAATGACTTATCTCTTTCTGAAATCGCAGAAAATAACAATGTTACTAGACAAGCAGTAAGAGACATAATAAAGAAAGGAGAGAAAAAACTTTTCGAATATGAGGAAAAGCTGACATTTATGAAAAGGACGTTGAAACAAGAAAAGAAAATAAATAAAGTACTATCAGAAATTGCAAAAATTCAAAAAGATTATTCAGACGAGAAAATTGCAAATATCTTAGAAAGTATAAAAAAAGAATTACGCTATTTAGTTTAATCTATATTTACTAAAAAGGAGTGAACAAGATGGCTTTTGAAGGATTATCAAATCGCTTACAAGAAATTACAAGAAAATTAAGTGGAAAAGCAAGAATTACAGAGGCTGATTTAAAAGAAATATTAAGAGAAGTGAAACTTGCTTTACTTGAAGCAGATGTTAACTATAAGATAGTAAAAGAATTTATTAACACAATTCAGGAAAAGGCATTAGGTCAAGATGTACTTAAATCATTAACACCAGGACAGCAAGTAGTAAAAATTGTAAAAGACGAACTTGTTGAGTTGTTAGGTGGAACAGAAAGTAAAGTGAATTTTACTCCAAATCCTCCAACAGTTATCATGCTAGTAGGACTTCAAGGTTCTGGTAAAACAACAACAGCAGGAAAATTAGCAAATTTATTTAGAAAACAAGGTAAAAAGCCATTATTGGTTGCATGTGATGTATATAGACCAGCAGCTATAAAACAATTACAAGTTGTAGGAAACCAACTTAATATACCAGTAT
>CANQOU010000140.1 GCA_947625565.1 uncultured Clostridia bacterium | reverse complement strand
TCTATAATAAGAGTAGCTATAACAGCAGTTTATTTATTTGCAAAAGATAAAATCATTGTTTCTATTAATAAAACTTTTAGTGATAATTTAGAAAAAGTTTATGAAACATCAATACAAACATCAATACAAAATATTATTAAAGAGTCAAAAGAAGATTATGATTTACTATCAGCAGTAGGACAAATGAGTTTGTGTTTTACAGAAGTTATCATATTTACAATACTTTCAATTATTAGTATTTTTGTAAAAGAAAAAATATTTATCATTATATTCATTTTATCAATATTATCTACAATTTTTATAAATGTAGATATAAAAAGTAGCATAACGAAGAAATGATTACAGTAAATTAGATAATTTCTAGTTCCTAAACTTTACCTTTTTATTTTTCTTATACCAAAAATTAAGATGTGTTCTGCTAGGATCAAATATCTTTTTGCAAAGATGTAGTGGACTTCTATCGGAGTCTCATAAATTATTTAATATTATAATTTTAATAAGCTCAAACAAATCAATAAATTTTAAATCAATTGTTCAAAATATAATATTTGCTTGATAAATAGAGATTTTCGTGCTATTATAAATAAAAATGAGGAGAATAATATGAGTAATAATTGGGATTTAGGTAAACTAAAAAAACAAGCTATTGGTAATCAAAAGTTTGATGAGTATGTTTTAAATGAATCTGGAATATTAGAATATAGTAATTTAAAAGTTTTAGATATTGGGTGCTCAAATGGTTTTAAAACTAAAATGCTATTTGATAAATATGATAATATTACAAGTATAACAGGAATAGATACTGATGAAAATGCAATAAATGAAGCAAAAGTAAACTTTATAGAGGATAAAAAATATAGTTTTGAATTAAAAAGTATTGATAATTTAAATAAATGTTCGACATATGATGTTATAAATTTGTCATATGTTTTACAGCACTTAGAACATCCACAAGAAATTTTAAAAAAGTTAAAGAGTATTCTTACCGATAGGGGAATAATAATAATTAAAGTGCCAGACGATAGTTTTAAATTTTGTTATCCAGATAATGAAGACCTATTACATAAAATATTTTATTTATATGAAAATGAAATTATGAAAAAGCAAAATATAACAAAATATACTGATAGATATATAGGTAAAAAAGTTTATAATTACTTAGTTCAAAATGATTATAATAATATTAAATTATATTATTCAGTTAGTGATACTATTGGAAAAACAGTTGAACAAAGATTAAAATTTTTTGATAGTTCCATTGGTTTTAGAAGTGCAATGAATAAAAGTAATGTATCAGAAAAAGTAAAAAACGAAATGGAAGAGTTGTTGTATAAATTAAAACAAAATTTTCAAAAAGAAGATTTTTATTATACAATGACAGTTCTTTATTATATTGCAAGTAAATAATATGTAAGGTGATTTTATATGAATAATAATAAAATAAGATATAAACAAAGAGATTTTCATTTACAAGAAATAGATAAATTTACTGATTTAGATTGGAGTTTAGAAAAGTATGGATGTGGGCCAACATCTATAGCTAATATATTAAGAAACTATGGCTTTAAAGTTAATCCAATAGATATAGCAAAAAAAATATTGTTTGATAAAAATGGTGATTTTGATAAAACATATTTAAGAAATAGAGGAATAAACGATAAAGGATTAATATACTGTATAGAAAGATTAATAAAAGAAGATAAATTCAATATTTCTTATGAGATTGTGAAAATAGACTTTTTAAATATTAATAGTCAAAAAGAGAAAATAATTGATTTAGTAAAGCAAGGTAATATGGCTATAATTCATGTAGGGCCATCTGCAGAAAGTCCTTTGACATTTTCTAAAAATGGACATTATTTAGTGATTAGTGATATCGATGAGGATAATAATTTTTATGTAATTAATTCTAATAAAATAGGTGATAATCAGCTGGGTATTCCTTTTGATTATGATACTATTATTAAAAATATGATAGGTAGAAAAGATTCATTTAATTTCTTATTTATAAAAAAATTAAGTAATATTGGTAAGTAATGTAATATATCTGCTACTTTTAAATCCATAATTTTATATCTGTTAAAACTGTCTATAACATAAATTTTATAAAGTGTACTTAAATAATTCTTACCAGGTTAGGACTTGTGACAATAATAAAGTCCTATAAATAATATCCAATAATAAAATGGCGTGTACACACACGCCACTTTATTACTAATCTTCAAGTTTTAGCTCGAGTTTTTTTGCTTTAATGTGATAGTCACATTTTCTTGCGGCTTCGTAGTCGGCCTTTGAGAACAGAATAACGATATCACCTTCTTCCATATTACGCATTACCGCTTCGATGAAATCATGAGGATTATTGTTGTCTTTTGAAGAAAGCAAAGCACAATATTTTCCGTTCCACATAACAATACCATCACTGGAATTATTCGGAAAATTAAAGACATCATACATCTTTGCATCAATCGGTTTAATTCCAGTTAAGGTTTTGCTATTCCGCCATTTCTTATGAAGCTCTTGCAAAAGCTCATAATCAGCGATAATTTTCGCTTTGTAAATGTTAAAATAAAACTGATAGAAAAATTCAAAATAAAATTGATAGAATTCTATCAGTTTTTTTGATG
>CANQOU010000139.1 GCA_947625565.1 uncultured Clostridia bacterium | reverse complement strand
TATACCATGGAATCACAACTCCATATTTTTTGTTAGCTTCTTTTAAATTATCTATTAGTATTTCAAATAAATATTTTCCTTTTCCATATACATCTAATCTAAATGTTCCTTTTGGTCCAGGATGTTCTAGTCTACTTCCTTGTCCTCCAGCCATAGTTACAACTGCATATTTCCCAGTAGAAATAATTCTCTCCCCTAAATCATCTAACTGCATTTTTTTGCTATTTCCTAATTTTTGCTTATCAAAATATGGTATTGCTTCTATTTTACTTTCTTTTATCTCACATTTTCTTTTTGTACTATCATATAATTCTGTTATTTGATTAAAATCTATTGATAATATTTGATTTTCTAATAATTCTTTTTCTTCGCCATTTAATGTGTTCATAAAATTGATAATATGGTCTTGCTCATATTGTTTTAGCAATTCTAATACCTGCTGTGTCTTTTCAGCACTCATATACTTCATTCCCCTCAGTAAATTATTCAATATATATTATTCTATTTTGTATTTTTTGCTATTATTATCAATAAGCATGTGAAAATATTTTATCATAGGTCTTACAATTTTGCAAGTTTTTTTTCTAAACTTGTCATATCCTCTATCAATTACCAATATACTTTAATAAAGCAATTTGTACAAACATGTGCTAAAAGGAGGTATATAGATGGAAAATACAAGATTGTATGAGGACATCGCAAAGAGGACCGATGGGGATATATATGTTGGAGTGGTTGGTCCTGTTAGAACTGGTAAATCTACTTTCATTAAAAATTTTATGGATTTATTAGTAATTCCCAATATTGATAATGATTACAAAAAAGAACGTGCAAAAGATGAATTGCCACAAAGTGCTGGTGGAAAAACTATTATGACTACAGAACCAAAATTTGTTCCGAATGAAGCTGTTGAAATTAGTTTGGATAACAATTTAAAATTTAAAACAAGATTAGTTGATTGTGTTGGTTACTTAGTTGATAATGCTATAGGATACTTAGAAGATGATATGCCAAGAATGGTAAAAACTCCTTGGTCTGATGAAGAAATGCCATTTGAAAAAGCTGCCGAAATTGGTACTAAGAAAGTAATTGAGGAGCATTCTACTATTGGTATCCTAATGACAACTGATGGCTCTATTACTGATATTCCAAGGTCAGACTATGTCCAGGCTGAAGAAAGAGTTGTAAGAGAATTAAAAGAATTAAATAAACCTTTTGTAGTTATTTTAAATTCTTATGATCCAAATTCATATGAAACTACTCGTTTAGCAGAAGAACTATCTGAAAAATACAAAGCAAGTGTAATTCCTTTGAATTGTGCAAACTTAAATCTAGAAAATATCAATACTATTTTTTCTAAAGTATTATATGAATTTCCTGTTGAACGCATTGCAATTAAATTTCCAAAATGGATAGATGGTTTAGACTTTAATCATGAATTAAAAGTTGAATTACTTCAAGAAGTTCAAAATGCCTTTAATGATGTTTATGTTTTAAAAGATGTTTCTAATTGTGCAAATAAAATTTCAAAGACAGAAATTATTGCTTCAACAACTGTTCAAGACATACAATTAGGCTCAGGCTTTGTTAATATTAAAATTGATTTAAAGGAAGAATTATTTTATAGTATTTTATCTGAAATTACTGGTGTTGAAGTTAATAATGAAGGAGATTTATTTGGAATTATTAGTAATCTTTCTTCTACTAAAAGGCGTTATGATAAGATAGCATCTGCATTAGATGAAGTAGATAGAAAAGGTTACGGTATTGTAACTCCTTCTATTGATGAATTAGAACTTGCAGAACCAGAAATGGTAAAACAAGGTTCTCGCTTTGGTGTAAAACTTAAAGCAACAGCTCCTTCTATTCATATGATTAAAACAAATGTAACAACAGAAGTTTCTCCTATTGTTGGTTCTGAAAAACAGTCAGAAGAATTAGTAAATTACCTATTATCTGAATTTGAAAGTGACCCTAAAAAAATATGGGAATCTAATATTTTTGGAAAAAGTTTACATTCTTTAGTAAATGAAGGATTACAAACAAAACTTTCTAAAATGCCGGAAGATGCCCAAATTAAATTACAAGAAACTTTGGAACGTATTGTAAATGAAGGCAGTGGTGGCTTGATTTGTATAATTCTTTAATTTATTTTAATGTTTACTAATAGCTTAAAATACCTTCGTGAAAATTCTCGAAGGTGTTTTAAGTTTCAATATTATAGTTTTTATATTATTGATTAAACTTTATTTTTTCGATTTCTTTTCTTGATAATTTTGTGTATTTTTCTACATCTTTTGGTTTCATTCCTGATTTTAATAGTTCTTTGGCTATTTCTCTTATTCCTTCTCTTCTTCCTTCTTCAATAAAACTATCTCTTTTTTCTGCTATCATGTTTATAAAATTCATTTCTTTTTCGCCCTCTTCCTTTTCCATAAATTCTTTGTTAATTTTTTCATTTTTTAATATAGAGACATATATATAATTTGCTATTTCTTTTAAAATTTATCATATGGGTTGATATGTTGTTTTTATTTTATGCATTAAATGTAAAAACATCTCCTTGTATAATATATTTAGGTTTTTAAAAGGTTACCCATAAACCTTTATAGATAATTATGTTAATGCATG
>CANQOU010000138.1 GCA_947625565.1 uncultured Clostridia bacterium | reverse complement strand
AATTTTTAGAAATTCTTTTAGTTTACTATTACCTGCATTATGTCTGAAGTTCATTCCAGCAACGCCTTCGCCCAATCCCATATTAGCTATTGCAATAGCTGAGTTAACTTCTATATAATCTTTTATATTTATATCTGGTGTTATTTGTATAAAATTTGGTCGTAAAATTTCACAAGTTACATTTTCTAAATATTCTTGGAAATATAAGTCAATATTATTTATTAAACTTGCAGTTCCTGTAATATATACATTTTCAATTTTTTCCATACTTTCATTGATTGCTTTTTGAACTTGTCCAACTATTGGATATAATATTGGCATAATTTCTTCTAAGTATCCTACTTGTTCTTCTGTTAAGTCTCTACCTTCTGATGTATATATTGTAGTTTCTTTACACATTTCATATGCCTTTGCAAATGAATTTTCTTTTAAATTGATTTTATCTAAAAATTCTCCTGTACCTTGTTCTAGAGTTCTTATATCATGTATTTTTTTATTTATAATTGTTGTTATTGTTGAATGTTCTTCAATATTTACGACAATACAGTTTTGTTGTGTAAGTGCATCAGATAGTGTAGCAATAGCCATTGGAAGTGGATAAATTCCTGATAATTTATATTTATCAAAATATTGTATTCTTTTGTTTAATTCCATCTTATTGTCACTTACAAAAATAACTTTTAAATTTTGTGTATTTTCCAAGTCTTCTGTAACAGCATATCTTGTTTCAAATACGCTTGGGCTAAATCCATTTTCATCACAATAAGCGTCAAACTCTGTTCTAATGGCTCTATCTAAGTCATTTTTACTAAGTAAAGAAAACATATCAAAATATTGATAATTTTCCCCTGATAAGTTAACACAAATTGGAATTTTATAGCTATATGTTTCTTCTATTATTTGTCTAATTCCTTCATCAATTCTGTCATAAAATTTCACTCCAAATGCTTCAACTTTTTTTACGTCTTTTTCTTTTGAAACCTTAGCATATTTGATTAAATTATTTTCAATATATAAACCTAAACAACTTGCCATTTTTTGCTCCTATCCTTTTATATACAATTATCATTTGCAACTATGTAAAAAACATACTTCTTTTATTTTCATTACAATGAAATATATTCTAAAATTATATCTATATTTTATCTTTAATTAGCAAAAAGTCAACTGTTTTAACGAAAATGTAATGTAATTGTAATATATGTGTAATATTATTTTTTTGTTAGCTTTGCAATAAAAAAACCATCTTGCACTTTTTGTGGTAAAATTTCTAAATTTTGGCTGCTTTCTGATGTGATTTTTGCTGTTTTAAATTTTAAATTTTTTTTCAAAAATCGTTCTATTATATTTTGATTTTCTTCTTTTAAAATACTACATGTTGAATAAACTATTGTACCATTTGGTTTTAAATATTTTGCACAAGTTTCTAGAATTTTTTCTTGAATTGTGGTTATTTCTTTTATATCTTCTGGTTTTCTTTGCCATTTTATATCAGGTTTTCTTTTTATCACGCCCATCCCTAAACATGGGACATCTAGTAAAATTTTGTCAAATTTTTCTTTGTATTCAGGATAATATATTGTTGCATCTTTTTCTTTTGTGTCGATTATTGTAATTCCTAATCTATCTGCATTTTCCTTAACCAATTTAGTTCTATGTTCATGAATATCCCATGCTTCAATTTTTCCTTCATTTTTCATGATTTCTGCTAAATATGTAGTTTTCCCTCCTGGTGCACTACAAGCATCTAAAACTAGTTCACCTGGTTTAGGTTGTAAATAATATGCTGCTAATCCAGCAGAAATATCTTGCACTGTAAAATATCCTTCTTTAAATAATTTTAAATTTTCTATGTTTTTTATTTCTTCTAATATATAAAAGTCTGAATTTATCTCACTGTTTTGAAATTTGATTTTATTTTTTATCAATAATTCTTCAAATTCTTCTTTTTCTACTTTTAATGAATTTCTCCTTATAGTTATTTTAGTTCTTTGGCTTAATTCTTTGCAGATAATTTCTACTATATTTATATCTCTTTCCCCTAATAATTTTTCTACTAACCAAATCGGCATCGAATACATCTTTGATAATCTTTCTATTGGATTTTCTATATCTTTAAATCCAGCATAATCCTCTTTAGTTGCTTTCCTCAAGATTGCATTTACAAAATTAGCGCTACCTTTATGTCCATATCTTTTAGCCAAATTTACACTCTCATTTACTGCAGCAGATTTTGGTATTCTATCTAACCATATTATTTGATAAATTCCCATTCTTATTATATTTATAATCCATGGTGATATTTTTTTCATTTTTATTTTTGAATATTTTTCAATAATTGCATCAATTGTTAATTTCCAACTAGTTACACCATATGTTATTTCTGATATAAGTCCAATATCTCTTGTATCTAATTCTTTATTTTCCTTTATTTCTTGATTTAATACAATATTAGAATATGCTTTTTCTTTATCTATTTTATACAGTATTTTTAGTGCTGTTTCTCTAGCTTTATCAATCATAATATTTATCACTTCCAATTTTTTTCTCATTTTATCATTTTTAAGTGACATACTCCCACCACTTAAGAAGTGGGGGCTTCTCGCTCGACAACACTAATATGCTGAGCATAAACGAGCTA
>CANQOU010000137.1 GCA_947625565.1 uncultured Clostridia bacterium | reverse complement strand
ATATCATAAAATAATTGTTATATAAAGGTTTATGGGTAACCTTTTAAAAACCTAAATATATTATACAAGGAATGAAAGATGGAGTACTTGAAAAAATTAGAATATGATAAAATAAAAGAACAACTTTCAACATATTGTCATACAGAATTATCAAAGGAAATAGCACTAACTTTACGGACCAAGTAAAAATGAAAAAGAAGTAAAAATGTTAATATCAGAGACTACAGAAGCAGTTAATTTAATATATAGATGTAGTTTACCACCTGAAATTGAATTTGAGAATGATAATTATGGAATAAAAATGCTAGAAACATATGGAATGTTATCTATTAAATCGATTCTTAATTTTACAAAAATTTTAGAAATATCTCATAAATTAAAAGAATATTTTGACAAAGATTTTATAGATAAAAAAGAATACCAAATTTTAACACCAAAATTTTCTAGTTTATATACAAATTTAAGTATAATAGAGAAAGTTAAGAAAAGTATTTTAGATGAAAATATTATTGCAGATGATGCTTCCAAAAATTTATTAAATATTAGAAAAAGACAAAAAAATATAGAGCAAGAAATCAAACAAAAATTAAGTAATATAATGCACTCTTCAAGTAAGTATATACAAGAAAATTTAATAACTATTCGTAATGATAGATATGTAATTCCAGTAAAAGAAGAATATCGTACACAAGTAAAAGGATTTATACATGATATTTCTAGCTCTGGTTCAACAGTTTTTATAGAACCAATAGCAGTTTTTGAGTTAAATAATGAAATGTCAAATTTAAAAATTGAAGAAACAATTGAAATTGAGAATATTATAAAAGAACTTTCAAAAATATTTTATCCATATGTAGAAGAAATAAAAACAAATATACAAAATCTTGCAAGACTTGATTTTATTTTTGCAAAAGCTTTATATGCAAAAAAGATACGGAGCTAATGAACCAAAAATAAATTCAAACAAAGAAATAGTATTAGAAGAAGCAAGACATCCACTAATTGACGAAAATAAAGTAATACCGATCAGTGTTACATTAGGAAAAAATTATAAAACTTTAGTTATAACAGGACCAAACACAGGAGGAAAAACAGTAACATTAAAAACAATTGGACTGCTTTCAATTATGGCTTGTAGTGGCTTACACATACCAGCTAAAAAAACATCATCAATTTATGTATTTGATAAAATTTTTGCAGATATTGGAGATGAACAAAGTATTGCAGATTCTCTTAGTACATTTTCTGCACATATAACAAATATTGTAAATATAACAAAAAATGCTAATGAAAATTCACTTGTCTTATTAGACGAATTAGGCTCAGGTACTGACCCAATAGAAGGACAGGCATTAGCTATTAGTATTTTAGAATATTTGCATAATAAAAATATCTTGACAATAGCAACAACACATTATCAAGAACTGAAAAAATATGCTTTAGCTACAAAAGAATTTGAAAATGCCTCTGTTGAATTTGATATTGAGACATTAACACCAACATATAGGTTACTAATAGGAGTACCAGGTAAAAGCAATGCATTTGAAATTAGCAAAAAATTGGGATTAAATGAAAGTATTATTGAAAATTCTAAAAATAGAATAAATAAGCAAGATACTAATTTTGAAGAGCTAATAAAACAAATTTATGACGATAAAATACAAATTGAAAAAGAAAAAGAGGAAATCTCAAGAAAATTAGATGACATTAGTAAATTGAAAAATGAATTAGAGACAAGACAAAAAAATGAAACAAATCAAGAAAAAAAAATATTGGAGAATGCTAAAATTGAAGCAAGAAATATTTTACTTAACGCAGAACAAGAAGCAAATGAAATTATTAAAGAATTAAATCAACTAAATTCCTCAGAGAAAAATAGAGAAGCAAATATATTAAGAAAAAACTTGAAAGAAAAAATAAAAGACACAGTAGAAAAGGAAGAAGTAGAAGAAAATTCAGAAAAATATGAAAATATAGAAATAAATACACCAGTATTTGTAAAAACAATAAAACAAGAAGGAATCACAATTTCACATATTTCCAAAGATGGAGAAGTTCTTGTGCAAATAGGAAATATGAAAATGCAAATACCTGTACAAAACCTACAAATAATAAAAGAAAAATCAAAAAAGGAAAAAGAAATAAAAATTCATACTCAAACCTCAAAAACTAAAATGGCAACAACAGAAATTAACATTATTGGGGTTAATGTTGAAGAAGCAAGAATGATAGTTGACAAATTTTTAGATGATAGCCATTTAGCTAAAATTCAAACAGTTCATATTATTCACGGAAAAGGGACAGGAAAACTAAGAAAAGGAATTCATGAATTTTTACAAAAACATCCTCAGGTAAAATCATATCGATTAGGAACATTTGGAGAAGGTGAAATGGGAGTTACAGTTGTAGAATTAAAATAAAATTTAGAAAATGCAAGATTTTTTTAATAAAAGCTTGCATTTTTTGGTAAAATCTGATAAAATATTTGAGCGTAAAAAAACACATAAAGTTAATTTGAAAGGGTGTGCTAGCCTAGCTAGTCCGGTTCAAGTGATAAAACTTTATGGAAGCAAAAACAAAAAGGAGGAATTAAAAATGGCAGTAGTTGCAATGAAACAATTACTAGAAGCAGGTGTTCACTTTGGACATCAAAC
>CANQOU010000136.1 GCA_947625565.1 uncultured Clostridia bacterium | reverse complement strand
ATTTTTATACACAAAAATTCCAGCGATTTCTCACTGGAATTTTTGCTTTCGGGTTCCTATTTTAGGACACCCTCTTTAAATTTTTAAAATCAATAAACCTAGAAATACATAAGCAAAACGAGATATCCTTTTTTGAGAATATTGCATTTGACAAATTGCCTCATTTAAAGCACAACGTTTATCAACTAAAGTTAGAATAAAGCTTTCTCTATATTTTGGTAAAGAAAATAGAGTAATAGGCCACATATGTTTTATAATAATATCTTTTTCTTTTTCATTTAAATCAAATAATTTACTAGCATTTTCATAAGCTGTATTTGGATGAGTAAAAGCATGCAAACCTTTACGACCATCTTGTCTTTTTCTCCAATCATATAAAAACAAATCATGAAGCATAGCAGCTCTAGCACAAGATATGTAATCTAAATTATGTTTCTTGCAATATTTGTAGCAATAATATGAAGCAACTAAACAATGGTCAAAGCAAGATGTATCATAATGTTGCCTATAATTTCTCATTTCTTGTACTGTTTCATTTTTTAATATATCATCAATTATATTTATAAATTCTTTATCTTTATATATTTTATCTAGTAATTCTTCCATTTTTATACCCCATTTAAAAAACTATCCACTTTAATTATATCATATTTTATAATATAAATCCATAATTTAATAAAAATTTAATAATTTCGTAAAAAAATACTGTACTTTTTCCAAATTTATGATACAATGAGGAAGATAAAATAGAAAAGGGAGTGAATAAATTGCAAGAAGCAAAATACAAACGTGTTTTATTAAAACTAAGTGGAGAAGCATTAGCAGGAGAACAAAAGACAGGAGTAAATGTAGAAACAGTTGGAAAAATATGTGACAAAATAAAAGAAATAGTTGAAATGGGAGTACAAGTAGCAATTGTTGTTGGAGGTGGAAACTTCTGGAGAGGTAGAAATGGACACCAAATGGATAGGTCAACAGCAGATTATATGGGAATGTTAGCAACAGCAATGAATGGATTAGCTTTACAAGACGCATTAGAAGCAAGAGGAATTTATTCAAGAGTACAAACAGCAATCGAAATGCGTGAAATCGCAGAACCATTTATTTTAAGAAAGGCCGAAAAACATTTAGCAAGAGGAAGAGTTGTAATATTTTCATGTGGTACAGGACACCCATATTTTACAACAGATACAGCAGCAGTATTAAGAGCAACAGAAATAAATGCAGATATAATATTATTAGGAAAAGCAATTGATGCAGTATATTCAGCAGACCCTAAACTAGATAAAACAGCAGTTAAATATGATAAAATTTCTTATTTAGAAGTTTTAGAAAAAGATTTAAAAGTTATGGACTCAACAGCAACAGCATTGTGTAGAGATAATAATATACCACTATTGGTATTTGGAATTGCAGACCCAGAAAACATTGTAAGAGCAGTAAAAGGTGAAGCAATTGGAACATTAGTAAAATAATATATTGATATAAAGGGAGGAAATATTATGGATTTTTCAAGCATTAAAGAAAAAATGGATAAGACCATAAATGTATTTGCTGAGAAATTAGCAGAAGTTAGAGCAGGTAGAGCAAATCCTGCAATATTAAATAAAGTTAAGATTGACTATTATGGAACACCAACACCAATCAATCAAGTTGCTGGTATATCTGTACCAGAAGCAAGACTAATTGTAATTCAACCATGGGATGCAAGTGTCTTAAAAGAAATTGAAAAAGCAATTTTAGCATCTGATATTGGAATTAATCCAAATAATGATGGAAAAGTAATAAGACTAGCATTTCCTGAATTAAATGAAGAAAGAAGAAAAGAACTAGTAAAAGATATTAGAAAAATAGCAGAAGATACAAAAGTAGCAATACGTTCAAGTAGACGTGATGGTATCGAAATGGCAAAAGCAGAGCAAAAAGAAGGAAACATTACAGAAGATGAATTAAAACAAGCAGAGCAAGATATACAAAAAATAACAGATAAAAGTATAGAAGAAATTGAAAAAATGTTATCTGATAAAGAGAAAGAGGTAATGTCAGTATAATGGAATTTAAAGAGGGATTACAAACATATCAACAAATTATAAATCAAGAATTAGAAAA
The DNA here is from genome assembly GCA_947625565.1 of uncultured Clostridia bacterium. Lineage (GTDB taxonomy): Bacteria > Bacillota > Clostridia > TANB77 > CAG-508 > CAG-269. Next base: position 772 of record CANQOU010000136.1, on the reverse strand, counting down.
ATATCTTAGAAAAGAAAATGGTTTGGAAAAAGTATTAAATGAATCAATTAAATATAGTTTAATGGCTGGTGGAAAAAGATTAAGACCAATACTAGTATTAGCTACATATGCTTTATTAAGTGATAAACGATATGATATTTGTATGCCTTATGCAGTAGCTATTGAAATGGTACATAATTTTTCTTTAATACATGATGATTTACCAGGAATTGATAATGATGATTTTAGACATGGGAAACCAACAAACCATAAACAATTTAATGAAGCAACAGCTATTTTAGCAGGAGATAGTTTATTAAATTATGCATATATTGTAATAAGTCAAGATATTCAAAATACAGTAGATATAGATGAAAAACAATTAAAAATACAAATATTTAATGAATTTTCAAAATCTGTTGATAAAATGATTATAGGAGAATATGTTGACACAGAGTATGAAGGAAAAAAAATTACAATAGAAGATTTAGAATATATACATAAAAATAAAACAGGAGCATTATTAACACTATGTGTAAGAATGGGAGCAATGCTTGCTAAATGTAGCCAAGAGGATTTAGAAAATTTAACTAAATACTCAGAAAAAATAGGATTAGCATTCCAAGTAAAAGATGATATTTTATCAGAAGAAGGAGATGCTAAACTATTAGGAAAGCCAGTTGGAAATGATAAAGAAAGACAAAAATGTACATATGTATCACAATATGGTTTAGCAGGTGCAAAAGATATTTTGGATACATTAACGGAAGATGCTACAAATTGTTTAGAAAGG
>CANQOU010000135.1 GCA_947625565.1 uncultured Clostridia bacterium | reverse complement strand
CAAGGTTTAATTCTCCTGATAATTTGGCTTATTGCTTACGCAGAATTGGTGTTGATATTCTTTCTACTGCTGGTAATCATTGTTTAGATATGGGATTTTCTGGTTTGTCTAAAACTATTGATGTTTTAGATGGATATCATTTAGCTCACCTTGGTACTTATAAGACTAAAGAGGATAGTGAACAGATTTTGTATCAATATGTAAGAGGTACAAAAATTGCTTTTGTTAATTATACTTATGGTACTAATGGTATTCCCCTTCCTAGTGATAAACCTTTTTGTGTTAATTTGATTGATAAAGAATTTATAAAGTCTCAATTGGATAAGGCAAAGTCTGAGGGTGCTCAAATGATTGTCGCTTGCATGCATTGGGGAACTGAGTATCGAACTACTGCCAATGATGAACAAAAAGATTTAGCTGATTTTCTTTTTCAAAATGGTGTTGATATTATTTTAGGTAATCATCCTCATACCTTAGAACCAATGGAAAAAAGGACTGTTACTTTGGCTGATGGAACTACAAAAGATGGTTTTGTGATTTATGCTTTGGGTAATTTTATTTGTGACCAAAATGCTGAAAATACTCGCAATTCTATTATTTTGAATTTACGAATTACTAGAAATGCTGATGGAAAGATTTCAATCGATAGTGCTACTTATACTCCTATTCATATGTATAAAAATTCAAATGCTACATCTCATAAGTTTAAGGTATTAGATATAAATCAATCTATTCGCTCTTATGAAGAAGGTGCTGATACTTCTATCGGAAAGGCTAAATATGAAGATTTAAAAGTTCAATTACAAAAAATTAAATCTATTGTTGGTGAAGAAATTTTGAAATAGCAGCAAAATACCTTGCTTTTATTGCAAGGTATTTTTACATTTTTATTATTTTTTCCCATGGTAATTCGTCTTTTCCAAAGTGTCCATAGTTTGTAGTTTTTTTGTAAATTGGTTTCTGCAAGTCTAAGTATTTTATTATTCCATCTGGTGTTAAGTCAAATTTTTCTTTTATTATTTGTATTATTTGGTCTTCTGGAATGGTGCTTGTTCCGTAGGTATTTATCCAAATTGATAATGGTTCTTTCATTCCTATTGCATAAGAGATTTGTATTTCACATTTTTTTGCAAGTCCATTGGCTACGACATTTTTAGCTATATGTCTTAACATGTATGCTCCTGACCTATCTACTTTGCTTGGGTCTTTTCCTGAAAATGCTCCTCCACCATGTCTTGCCATTCCACCATATGTATCTACTATTATTTTTCTACCTGTTAGTCCTGTATCTCCTAATGGTCCACCTATGATAAATCTTCCTGTTGGATTTATATAAATTTTAGTTTTTTCGTCTATCATGTTTTCTGGTATTACTTCTTTTATTACATATTTTTTTATGTCTTGTTTTAGTGTTTCTAAGCTTACTTCTGCTGTGTGTTGTGTTGATATCAATATTGTTTCTATTCTTTTAGGTTTATCATTTTCATATTCTACGGTTATTTGAGTTTTTCCATCTGGTCTTATGTATGGAATTGTACCTGTTTTTCTTACTTGTGTTAGTTTTTTTGCTAATTTATGTGCTGCCCATATTGGATATGGCATATAGTTTTCTGTTTCATCTGTTGCATATCCAAACATAATTCCTTGGTCTCCTGCTCCTCCTATATCTACTCCTAAGGCTATATCTGGACTTTGTTCTGTTATATTTATATTTATCTTGCAGGTTTTATAGTCAATATCTATTTCACTATTTTCATATCCTATTTCTTGAATTGTTTTTCTGACTATTTCTTCTATTTGATTTATATCAATATTTGCTGTTGATGTAACTTGTCCTGCTATTGTTATTTCACCTTTTGCTGCAAATGTTTCTACTGCTACTCTTGATTTTGCATCCTTTTCTATATATGCATCTAAAATACTATCTGATATATAGTCACATAGTTTATCTGGATGTCCTTCTGTTACGCTTTCGCTTGTAAAATAGTATTTATTCATTTTTTTCTCCTTCTATTTTAAATTTTTTATTTTCATATATATATCATACCAGCTGAATACTCTAATCATATTATTACATTTTAAATTTACATTATATCTATTATCAAAGCAAAGCACTTTTGCATATTTTACTATTTCTGGTATAGTTTCTGGGCTATCTTCTATCATTATATCTATATTTTTTTCTTGTATTTCTTTAGTTTTTGGACAATACACATAACATATTTCGTCAAAGAAAACATTGTTTTTGTTTAACCATTTTATAGTTTCTTCTCTTACTCTTTTTCCTATTTCTGAATTTTCTGGTGTCCTATATCTCCCTGTTACAATGATTATTTTATTTCCTTCATTGTGTAGTTTTTCTATTATTTCTACTGCAAAATTTTTTATTGGTGCATTTTTTAGATATTCAAAATAATATTTCTGTCTATAGTCTTCTAATATTTCTTCTGTCCAGTTTCCTTTGTTTTCATAGTTATATGGATTTGCTAGGTTTGGTAAATTGTTTTCAAAGCAATATTTTGCCATTGTGTCTAGTCTATATGTGTCGTCGTCTATTAAAACCCCGTCTATGTCTATCCCTATATTCATTTGATTCTCCTTTTTATAAAAAATAGATTTTAAATAATTAAATTATTTAAAATCTTCATAAAATTTTTCTATTGGTGAGCCATAGAGGGTTCGAACCTCCGACCGTCAGATTAAGAGTCTGCTGCTCTACCAACTGAGCTAATGGCCCGTTTATTTATTGCTTTTATTTTATAAAAATTTTGTGCATTTTTATTATAATACTTTTTTAGCTATTTTGTCAATACTCTTTTTTCTAAAATACAAGTTATTTATATACTTCTGCGCCTTTTTTATACAAAAAAGAGGACTTATTTACTTGAAGTGAACCCCAATTAGTTCACAAGAAAAAAAAAGAGCTTATGTGATAAAATAACACTTATCGAAAGGTAGGTG
>CANQOU010000134.1 GCA_947625565.1 uncultured Clostridia bacterium | reverse complement strand
TAATATGTTTGCTATATATCCAAATATACTTATAAATAAGTTATTGGCTAATGTATTTATGAAATATATTATAAATAAATATATAAATAATGTTATACCTAAACTAATATATATGTTTATCATTTGTGCTCCTCTTGCATAATTTATGACATCTTGCTTGTTAAAGCTTGTTATTCCTATTTGGTCTAACATTTCGTCATATTTATATGTTGCTGTTCCTAACATTGAATTATTTTTTACAATTACTTCATTTTTCAATAGTATTATACTATTTTCTTTTTCCTCCATTTGATTAGTAATACTTTCTTGTTCTTCTGTATTTGTATCTATAACAATAGTTCCTACTGTGTCATTTTCTATGGTAATAGGAGTTTCTGATTTAACATCTAGTAATCCGTCTTGATATGAAAAGTCTGGAAATTCTTTTTCTATATAATCTACTACTTGATTAACAATCTGTGTTGTTTTATATATCATTCCAGCACATACTACAATAACAAGTATAGCAACTAATTTTGCTAAATAATTGATTGCTCTTGGAACTTTTTCTGCTGCTAGTTCTGGATATTTCTCTATATTCACTGTTGATATCTTTATTTTTTTAAAAAAGCCTTTTTTTAAATTAACTTCTTTTTCTTCCATTTTTCATTCCTTCCTTTTTATTCATACTCTCTAATAACTTGAGGATTAACTAAAGTTGGATTTATTTGTAAGCTTACCTTATTTCCTATCTTAATTTCTTTTTCTGTTATATCTGCTATAATATGAAAGGTTCCTATTCTTCCTATAATTTTACAAGTTTGTCCATTAATGGTTACTTGTCTTTCTTGTTTTTTGAATATAGCTTTTATATCATTTACAATATATCGCAATTTATCAATTGGTCTAAACATATCTTTTCCTACTTCTAATGCTATTCCATCAATATATCCACAAGGAATGACTGCTATTTTAGTTTCTTTTTTCGTTTTATAGCTATTTGAATATCCTACATTATATCCTTTGGGTAATTTTTTTATTTCCGTTACTTGCATTTCTAAGTTTCCTATTTTTTTCAATCCTAAATTGTTTTTAAATGGTAACCTACCTGTAAATGCTGAACCTATTCTAACAGCATTTAAATGCATTTCTGGGAATTTAATGAATGCTGCTGAATTACATACATGCAATATTCCTGGATTTATACCATTCATTTTTAAGACTTCTATACAATCAATAAAATTTTTGAATTGCATTTTTGTATAATTGTCATCATAAAATGCATTTGAAAAATGAGTAAATGTACCTTCAATTTCAATATTTTTTAAGTTTTTTATTACTTCTACTAATTTCTCTCTTTGTGTATATACAAATCCATATCTTCCAAATCCTGTATCTATTTTTATGTGTGCTTTAACTTCTCTATTTTCGGCAACTTGATTTGCTACTTCAGCCGCTTCTTGAGATCCAATGGTAATAACAACATTTTTTTCAACTAGCTGCTCTACTTCTTCTTTGATTGCTGTTGAAGATAGCATAAGTAATTTTTGCGTAAATCCTAATTGTCTAAACTGTAAGGCTTCTTGAACTGTTGATACTGCAAAAAAGTCAATTCCTTGGTCTACTAAAAACTGTACATATTGTCTCATATCTAGTCCATATGCATTTGCTTTTATAACTGCTATTATCTTAACATTTTTTCCATTATCATCTGGCAAATTTGTTTTTGCATATTCTTTTATTTTTTGAACATTATGTGCTAAATCTTTTTTGCTGATAATTAGCTTGTTCATATTATCACCTTTTACTTTTAAATTTCATTTTTATTTGACGTACATTACGGAATAACTTTTCTGAAAATTTATATAGTTTATATGTCAAAGGCTTGTATGGAATGTAAATTTCTCCTAAAAATTCTGTGAATTTTCCACCAAATCCTTTTTTGAATCTATACAATCCATATTGAGGATGTGATTCGTCTACAATTCCTGAGACACCTCTAAAATCATAAATATCGTCTTTTCTAGCAATTGCCATTTTTATCATTTCCCATTGTAATAAGTAATTTGGCATTAAGTTTCTGTGTTCATTACTGCTTGCTCCATATAAATACCATGTTTTATTTCCATAAAATATTGGAATTACTCCTGATATTGGCTTGTCTTCATAATATGCCATCAATAATTTCATATGGTTTGGCGCTAAATTATCATACATTTTTTCAAAATATTCTAATGGTCTAATAATAAATCCATCTCTTGCACCTGTTTCTACCATGATTCTATGGAAATCTTTTAAGTCTTCTCTGGTTCCTTCTTTAACAACAACTCCTTTTTTTGTTGCTAAACGTATATTATATCTCCATTTTTGGTGAAAACCTGCCATAACTTCATCTTCTGTTTTTCCCTTAATGTCTAAACGAAAAACATATCTTGGTTGAATTTCATCCATAAAGTCTTTTGCATTGTCTTTTATTTGATATCCTAGATTTGCTACAATATCCCTAAAATCTTGGTCATCACTTTCTACATCTGGCTCTATTCTTAGTACAATTGCTTTATATTTTTTTGCTAATTCCTTTGCACCGTCTGTTAATTGCTTTAACACATTTATATTATGGATGTCACATACTGGTCCTCTTGGTGCATACATAATGTTACCAAAAATTGGTATCTTTCGTATCCAAACACATAAAGAACCTATTATATTTCCTTGCATATCTTCTGCTAGAATAACTTCTGGTATCCAATTTGGTTTTTTAACCTCTGCCCATTCTAATGATTGTTGAAAATTACATCTTTCGTTCTCTTCTAAGAATTTTTTATATTGTTTTTTTGATTCGTCATCTGTTACGAATTTCATGTTTTCTCTCCTTTTTTATTATTAACAACATACCTGTATTTTACACCATTTATGGGAATTTTACAAGTGCTTTTATAAAATTATGTCATTTATTTATTATGTTTTCTATCATTGACAAAAATATGTTATTATAGTATAATTAAATTTACACGGGGATGCAATGGTTTCGACATTGCACTAG
>CANQOU010000133.1 GCA_947625565.1 uncultured Clostridia bacterium | reverse complement strand
GGAAATGGTGGAGCATTTAAGAAAAAAGAAGATACACATAGAATGGCAGAAGCAAATAAAGCATTTGCACATTATAAGTGGTAAAATTATTTAAAATGAGAATAAATGGAGAAAATTGAAGGGAGGAAAAATACAAATGACAGGAAGAGCATACCCACTAGAAAGAACAAGAAATATAGGAATTATGGCTCACATTGATGCAGGAAAAACAACAACAACAGAAAGAATTCTATTTTATACAGGTAAAACTCATAAAATAGGAGAAGTTCATGAAGGTGCTGCAACAATGGACTGGATGGAGCAAGAACAAGAAAGAGGTATAACAATTACATCTGCTGCAACAACATGTTTCTGGAATAATAATAGAATCAATATTATTGATACTCCAGGTCACGTTGACTTTACAGTAGAAGTACAAAGATCTCTTAGAGTTCTTGATGGAGCAGTTACAGTATTAGCTGCAAAAGGTGGTGTTCAACCACAAACAGAAACAGTTTGGAGACAAGCTGATAAATATCAAGTTCCAAGAATGGTATATGTTAATAAAATGGATATTACAGGAGCAAATTTTATGCTTTGTATTGACCAATTAAGAAATAGATTAAAAGCAAATGCAGTTCCAATCCAATTACCAATTGGAGCAGAAGATCATTTCTTAGGTATAGTTGATTTAATGAAAATGAAAGCTTTTATCCACAAAGACGATTTAGGAAAAGAAATTGAAGAAACAGAAATACCAGAAGAAATGAGAGCAGATGCTGAAAAATTTAGAAGCGAAATGATAGAAGCAGCTGCAGATCAAGACGAAGAATTGATGATGAAATACTTAGAAGGCGAAGAACTAACAGAGGAAGAAATAAAAAGAGGCTTAAGAGCAGGTACAATTGCGAATAAAATTGTTCCAGTAACATGTGGTTCTTCATATAAAAACAAAGGTGTACAAGAATTATTAAATGCAGTTGTTGACTATATGCCATCACCATTGGATATTCCACATATCAAAGGTGAAACATTAGATGGTCAAGAAACAGAAGCAAAAACTTCTGATACAGAACCATTTGCAGCATTAGCATTTAAGATTGCAACAGACCCATTTGTAGGAAAATTATGTTTCTTTAGAGTATATTCAGGAACATTAGAATCTGGTTCAACAGTATTAAACTCAAGCAAAGATAAAAAAGAAAGAATCGGAAGAATTCTACAAATGCATTCAAATCATAGAGAAGATATTGATAAGGTATATGCAGGAGATATTGCAGCAGCAGTAGGATTAAAAGATGTTACAACAGGTAACACACTTTGTGACCCAGACCACCCAATTATACTTGAATCAATGGAATTCCCTGAACCAGTTATTGATGTTGCAATTGAGCCAAAAGATAAAGTAGCTCAAGAGAAAATGGCAATAGCATTAGCAAAATTAGCAGAAGAGGACCCAACATTCAAGACATATACAAATCAAGAAACAGGACAAACAATTATAGCAGGTATGGGTGAGTTACACTTAGATATAATTGTTGACCGTTTAAAAAGAGAATTCAAAGTAGAATGTAATGTAGGTAAACCACAGGTTGCATATAAAGAAACAATTAGAAATAAAGTAAGAGTTCAAGGAAAATTCATTCGTCAATCTGGTGGTAAAGGACAATATGGTGATGTTTGGTTTGAAATGGAACCATTAGAGCCAGGAAAAGGAATTGAATTTGAAAGCAAAATCGTTGGTGGAGCTGTTCCAAAAGAATATATTAAACCAATTGAACAAGGTATGAGAGAAGCTGCAGAAAGTGGTGTTCTTGCTGGATACCCTGTAATTGACTTTAAAGTAGCTTTAGTAGATGGTTCATACCACGAAGTTGACTCTTCAGAAATGGCATTCAAAATAGCAGCATCTATGGCATTCAAAGAAGGATGTAAACAAGCAAAATCAGTAATTCTAGAACCTATTATGAAAGTAGAAATTACTGTTCCAGAAGAATATATGGGTGATGTTATTGGAGATATTAACTCTAGACGTGGAAGAATGGAAGGAATGGAAGGCGTAGATGGAATGCAAGAAATACATTCATTTATCCCACTTTCTGAAATGTTTGGATATGCAACAGACTTACGTTCAAGAACACAAGGTAGAGGAACATATTCTATGGAACCTTCACATTATGAAGAAGTTCCAAAATCAGTTTTGGAACAAATTGTTGCTTCAAGAGCTAAAAAAGAAGCATAAAATTTGTTAAAAGGCTTGCAATTTTAGTAAAAATAGTATAAAATGCAAGTGACAAAATCGTTATTTAATTTTAAATTATAAAAATTTAAGGAGGAATTTTAAAATGGCAAAAGCAAAGTTTGAAAGAACAAAGCCACACGTTAACATTGGTACAATCGGACACGTTGACCATGGTAAAACAACAACAACAGCAGCTATTACAAAATATTTATCATTATTAGGAAAAGCAAAATTTGAAGCTTACGATGAAATCGATGGAGCTCCAGAAGAAAAGGCAAGAGGAATCACAATCAATACAGCACACGTAGAATATGAAACAGAAAACAGACACTATGCACACGTTGACTGCCCAGGACACGCTGACTATGTTAAAAACATGATTACAGGTGCTGCTCAAATGGATGGTGCAATATTAGTTGTATCTGCAGCAGATGGACCTATGCCACAAACAAGAGAACACATCTTATTAGCTAGACAAGTAGGTGTTAAATACATCGTTGTTTATTTAAATAAATGTGATATGGTTGATGACCCAGAATTATTAGAATTAGTAGAAATGGAAGTTAGAGATTTATTATCAGAATATGGTTTCCCAGGAGACGATATTCCAATTATAAAAGGTTCTTCTTTACAAGTTCTAGAAACTTCATCAACAAATCCAGATGACGAAGTTTACAAACCTATGAAAGAATTGATGGATGCAGTTGATAGCTATATCCCAACACCAGATAGACCAATTGACCAACCATTCTTAATGCCAGTTGAAGACGTATTCACAATTACAGGACGTGGAACAGTTGCAACAGGTAGAGTAGA
>CANQOU010000132.1 GCA_947625565.1 uncultured Clostridia bacterium | reverse complement strand
TAATGAAGACATTTGTAAATGGCTACAAGAAGAAAACAAATTATTTAGTAAAGAAAAACACTTACACTCATATCCACATTGTTGGAGATGTGACACACCACTTTTATATTATCCAAAAGAGAGTTGGTTTGTTGCAATGAGCAAACTAAGAGATGAATTAGTAGACAATAACAACAAAGTTAACTGGTATCCAGATACAATAAGAACAGGAAGATTTGGAAAATTCTTAGAAAATGTTATAGATTGGGGAATTTCAAGAGACAGATATTGGGGAACCCCACTTCCAATTTGGACTTGCGAGGACGAAAACTGTGGACATAGAGAATGTATAGGAAGCATCAAAGAATTAAAAGAAAAAGGAATTGATGTACCAGATGATATTGAATTACACAAGCCATATATTGACGAAGTTAAATTAAAATGTCCAAAATGTGGTAAGCAAATGAAAAGAGCAAGGGAAGTAATTGATTGTTGGTTTGACTCAGGCTCTATGCCTTTTGCACAATGGCATTATCCATTTGAAAACAAAGAGATATTTGATAATGAATTTCCAGCAAACTTTATTTCAGAAGCAGTAGATCAAACAAGAGGATGGTTCTATACTTTAACAGCAATAGGAACAGCATTATTTGGAAGAAGCCCATTTGAAAACTGTATTGTATTAGGACACGTATTAGATGGAAAAGGACAAAAAATGTCAAAATCAAAAGGAAATGGTGTTGATCCGTTCCTATTACTAGATACAGTAGGGGCAGATGCAACGCGTTGGCATTTCTATACTTGTAGTGCACCTTGGCTTCCAACAAGACTATCATTAGAAAATGTAGAAGAAACTCGGAAGAGGATTTTTAAGTACATTATGGAATGTATATTCATTCTATGTACTATATGCTGAAATTGATAAATTCAATCCATTAAAATATCAAGATTTTAAAATAACTAATATTATGGATAAATGGATTATATCTAAATTAAATACATTAGTGAAAGAAGTAGATAATAAATTAGAAGAATATAATATAACTGCTGCAGCATTACAAATAGAAGATTTTACAGACGAATTATCAAATTGGTATGTACGTAGAAATCGTGAAAGATTCTGGTCACAAGAAATTGATGATGAAAAAATCGGAGCATATGTTACTTTATATGAAGTTTTGACAACCCTAAGCAAAATTATTGCACCTTTTGTTCCATTTATTTCAGACGAAATTTATCAAAATCTTGTTGTAGGTTTAGATAGTAGCAAACCAGAGAGTGTTCACTTGTGCTTATGGCCAAAAGTAAATGAAGAAATGATTGATACTAAACTAGAAGAAGAAATGGATTTAGCATATAAGATTGTAAAATTAGGAAGAAGTGCAAGAAACTCAGCTAATATAAAAAATAGGCAACCACTTTCAAAGATGCTAATTTCTGTATCAAATTTACCAGAATATTATGCAGACATCGTAAAAGAGGAATTAAATGTAAAAGAAATAGAATTTGGTGCAGATATGGCAGAATATGTAAATTTTGAAATCAAACCTAATTTACCAGTTCTAGGAAAAGAATATGGAAAACTAATTCCAAAAATTAAAGAAGAAATTGCAAAGAAAAATCAAATGCAATTAGCAACACAAGTAAAAACAGGAAAAGTAGAATATATTGAAATTGATGGAACTGAAATAGGATTAGATAGTGAAAATTTATTAATTACAATGCATGGAAAAGAAGGATTTGCATTTGGTGGAGAAGGAGAAATGGGTGTAGTATTAGATACTAAAATAACACCAGAGTTAAAGAAAGAAGGATATATACGCGAAATATTATCAAAGGTACAAAATATGAGAAAAGATAAAGGATTTGAAGTATTAGATAATATTAAATTATATGTTTGTGAAAATCAAATGTTAGAGGAACTTATAAAAGAAAATGAAGAACTTATAAAACATGAAACATTAGCCAAAGAAATTATTTATGATTTATCAAAAGAAGGATATACAGACACAAACATAAATGGAGAAACTTTAAAAATAGATGTAGAAGTAACAAAATAGGAAAAAACAATCCCGAAATTAAGGGATTGTTTTCTTGTTAACTTCTAAATAACTTTAACAGTCTTATAAATCAAAGGTACCATAATTATTTTATTTGAAATATGTTTCTATTTGTGATATAATATTATATGTAAACATTAACCTTTGTTTCAAAAAGAAGAGGAGGACTAAATATGGCATGTGTAAATTGTAGCTCATTTGACCCAAATTACCACGGTGGCTATTGTGATTATAACAAACGTGATACTTCACCAAACAGTTCTTGTAGCCACGAAGATAGTAGAGGTGGTGGAAACAGTAAATATACTTGTGATACATGTAGGTCATTTGACCCGAACTATCACGGAGGATATTGCGATTACCACAAATGCGATACATATCCTTCATCCACATGTAGTAGTCATGATTAGTTTTTCTCCAAGATTACTTGATTTAGTAATCTAAAATAAGGAGGGTGCTCTAGTAAAATAGGCACTCTCCTTATTTTTAAAATTTTAACTTCGCAATAAATCAACCCAACTATAAATAACACGTTTAGATAGAGTAAATAGGTTTAAAGCATCCACATCATTTTTTGCCACCAGATTAACAGTAGCTAAAACTTTTCCATCTAAACTAAATGTTGCTTCACCAAGTTTTTGACCAGTAGTAATTTTAGCTGGAAATGAGTCAGCTAATGTAATTGTTTGTGTGACCTTAGAATCTTTGCCTTTTTCAATTAAAGCACCACTATTATTTTCTAATACTACATCTACCTGATTTTTAATACCTTTTGTAACATTAACAGTTCTTACTAAATCACCTTTATTTCCAAAACTTTTAAAGGAAAACTTACTAAATCCATAATCTAATAATTTTTGAGCTTCACTAAATCTAACTTTTGTAGAAGGAGCCTTCATAATAACAGCAATTAAGGATAAATCATCTCTTGTTGCACTAGCAGATAAATTATATAAAGCAAGGGAAGTAGAACCAGTTTTCAAGCCAGTTGCACCCTTATATGTTTTTATAAG
>CANQOU010000131.1 GCA_947625565.1 uncultured Clostridia bacterium | reverse complement strand
AGGTTTATGGGTAACCTTTTAAAAACCTAAATATATTATACAAGGAATGAAGAAAAATGAATCCAAAGCTACAATGGTTACGAAATAAAATGAATAGTTTAGATTTACAAGGAATGATTATATCAAATCCAACAAACATTAAATATTTAACAAATATTGAAGCAGAAGGAACATTGCTAATTACAAGAAAAGAAAATATTTATATTACAGATGGAAGATATATTGAAGAAGTACAAAGCACTTTAACTATTTATGACGAAATTATTGTATATGATATAAAAGATATATCAATAGACGATAAAGAAAACTTTTTTATGTTCTGTGAAAATGTCGGCTTTGAAGAACATTTTGTAACTTATGCAAAATATAAAGAATATATTAGAAAGTATAAAATCAATAATCTTGTAGAAACAGAATATATGATAGAAAAGCAAAGAATGATAAAAGATGAGGAAGAAATAGAAAATATTCAAAAAGCTTGTAATATAACAGATGACTGCTTTAGTTATTTATTGGGATATATAAAACCAGGATTAACAGAAAAGCAAATTGCCAAAGAAATAGAAGAATACTATAATCAAAAAGCAGATGGAATAGCTTTTGAAACAATTGTTGCTTCAGGTGAAAATACATCAAAACCACACGCGACTCCAACTGATAGAAAAATAGAAAAGGAAGATATTATCACAATTGATATGGGATGCAAAGTAAATGGATATTGTTCAGATATGACAAGGACAATATTTGTTGGAAAAGTACCAGAGGAAATAAAGCCAATATATGATTTAGTTTTAAAAAATCAAATTCAAGTTTTGAATGATTATAAAGAAGGGGCAAGTGTAAGACAAATTACCAAAATGGTTGAGGGCAATTTTAAATTGCATGGAGGACATAATCTTATTCATAGCTTGGGACATGGAGTAGGATTAGATATTCATGAACCACCATATATTAGTTGTAAAAGTGAAGCAATTTTAAGAGAAAACATGGTAGTTACAAATGAACCAGGAATATATATAGCAGGAAAATTTGGAGTTAGAATTGAAGATACAGTACAAATTACAAAATTTGGATGTATAAAATTAACCAATTCTGAGAAAAATTATACTATAATATAATGAAAGTATTGATTTTATAGTAATTTTGTAGTAAAATAGTAACATAAGTTTGAATTTTGAAAGGAGAAATAAAATGGCAGGAGTATATTCAGCAGGAGATTTTAGAAATGGAACAACATTTGAAATGGAAGGAAATGTATTTAGAGTTGTAGAATTCCAACATGTAAAACCAGGGAAGGGGTCAGCATTTGTTAGAACAAAATTGAAGAATGTAATAACAGGTGCAACATTGGAAAGAACATTTAACCCATCAGATAAATTCCCAGGAGCAGAAATTGAGAAAAAAGCAATGCAATATTTATATAATGATGGAGGATTATATTATTTCATGGATAATGAAACATATGACCAAATTCCATTAAATGAAGAACAATTAGGAGATTGCTTAAAATACTTAAAAGAAAATATGGAAGTAACTATTCTTTCATATAAAGGAAACATATTTGCAGTAGAACCACCTACATTTGTAGAGTTGGAGGTTACATATACAGAACCAGGATTTAGTGGAAACACTACAACAACATCAGGAAAACCAGCAAAATTAGAAACAGGATTAGAATTACAAGTACCACTATTTGTTAATATTGGTGATGTATTAAGAATAGATACAAGAACATGTGAATACATGGAAAGAGTGTAGAAAGGAAAACTTATGGGAACATTAAAGGACAGTTATACTAGCTTTTTAAAAGATATTGAAGCCAATATAAAAAATAAAGAGGACTTAGATTATATTAAATTAAGATTTTCACAATTTTTAGATGTTGTATTAGACCAGATGGACTATATCATGGATTATCGCAAAGAAGAAGTTGAAAAACTAGAAAAGAAGCAAAAAGAGTTAGACGAGAAAATGGGTAAGGTAGAAAATATCGTTAACCATATTGAAAAAGACATTTATTCAGAAGAAGGCTTTGACTTTGAAATTATATGTCCATATTGTGACTATGAATTTGTAATTGACGTCGACGAAGATAAAACAGAAATTGAATGTCCAGAATGTGGTAATACTATAGAATTAGATTGGACAGGAGACTTAGATGAACCTCAAGGTTGCAAACGGAGATTGTTGCTCATGTGATGGATGTGAAAATGATGAAATAGATGAAGACGAAATTGATGAAGATGACGATATGTAAGAAAAAGGGAGAAATCCCTTTTTAGTTTAGAAAAAATTCATAGGATTTTGATATTGATTGTCAATACGAAAACCAATATGTAAATGAGAACCAGTGGTAGCCCCATTTGTGGGGTTGCCATTTTTATCTTTATATAAGTTACCAGGAACACCATAAACATATTTTGGACCAACTAAAGCAATAATTTGACCTTGTTTTACAAAATCACCAACAGAAACTAAAAAATTAGGGTCAATATGGCAATATGAAACTTTATAGTTATCAAATGAAAGAGTAAGAGTATATCCTCCAGCACCTAAAAAATTTAAAAAAGTAATTTCTCCATCAGCTATAGCAATTAGCTTTGTACCTTGTGGAGCAGGAATATCACACCCATAGTGATAACTAGAAGCACCAGCAGTTGGACTATTTCTTCTACCAAAAGGTGAACTAATACGAGTATATCCAGGAATTGGCCAAACAAATCCATTTGGATTAACATATAAAATTTCACCATTTTCTAAAAAATCAGATATATTTTCACCTTTAATAATAGGAGTAAAAAAGATAGAAATAAATAGAACTAAAATAAATAGAATAAAGAAAAGTTTTGTGAATATATTTGGAATAATATCACCTCCTATAAAAAGGGTTATAACATAGAATAAGCTAAAAATCAAGAGAAACAATTCGACAAAAAACGACATTTCAATTATAAAATAATTCTTAAAAAGTCTTGAAAAATAGTCTTAAATATGTTAAGATATAAAAAGATTTTAAAGTTCAGATAGGGGTATAGTGTTAATGGTAGCACATCGGTCTCCAAAACCGCCTGTGAGG
>CANQOU010000130.1 GCA_947625565.1 uncultured Clostridia bacterium | reverse complement strand
TTTCTTATCATTTCTATTTCAAATTTATATGGTGGATATATTTTTTCTTTTTCACCATCTTTTTTTGATATATATGGAGTTTCTAGTATCATTGGTATATTTTTTAATCTTTCGTCATCAAAATATGCAAATGCCTCATCTAAAATAATTGGTAATTGTTCCTTAGACAAATCATCTATCATAGATAAGCGTAATGAAAGATATAATTGTTCAATTGTTCCAATACTTAATTTTGAAGCTGAAATATATTCTCCCTTTTCATTTTCTACAATCAATCCTTGTTCATCATTAAAACGCACATCAGCATATTTTCCATTAGTAATTTTAGAAACTATTTCTGATAAATTTTTAGTAAATTTAGGTGTAATTGTATGTTTCATTTTTTCGTAGCATTCCGCTAAAATCTGCTTAGCAATATCAATTGAAGTATTTAATTTTTGAATATCTGCTTTTTCTTCATTTAAATTCATATACTGCTCTTCTAAATTTGCTAATTGTTCTAATTTTGGTAGCATTGAATTTCTATCAACTTCTAAGGAATGTAATTTTATTTTCTGCTCACTAATATGATTTTGAAGATTTTGAATATTGTATAAAATATTATTTTCTGTAATAAAATCTATTTTTTCTTTTTCTATTTCTGGATATTTTAAAAGAATTTCTTCTTTTTTCTTTACAAATTGTTCTTTTATTTGATTATTAAAAACAGTAATTTCTTCTTCTATTTTTTTATTATTTTTTTCTAAAATTTGTATTTCGTCTTCTAATAAATTCTGTTTTTCTTGTAAAATTTCATGTTGTTTCCACTTATCTTCCACCAATTGTTTATTTTTTCTTTGTTTTCCTGTAACTATTTCAGTAATTATTGCTAAAGAAAAAATACTAGCAATTAAAATAGAAATACTAATAACAGTTTTATTCCAAAAAATTGATTGTAAAATACAATTTAATATTAAAACTATTATAATTGGTATTATTAAATATTTAAAATATTTTTTATCTTTAGGCTTTTTTTCTTCATATTCTTTTTTTTGTTCACAAATGTTGTCAATTTTCATGTCTATTTCTTTAATCTTTTCTAAGTTTTGTTTTTTTAAATTCTCTTTTATATCTATTTTTTGTCTTTCCTTTTCTTGTTCCTCATATATAATTTTTATTTCTTGATATATCTTTATTTGATTTTCTAAAGTTTTGAGTTTTTCTATAATTATATTTTCTTCTTTCTCTGTTTCATATTGTTTTTCCTTGTAAGCTTGTAATTGTTCTTTTTCTTCTATTATTTCTTGTAACTTTTTTTCTATTATATTTATTGGTTTTTCACGGCTTCTACTAGTCCCTACTTCTTCTAATTGCCTACGGTTTAGTCTATCCATTGCTATTTTATATGATACCTTATCTTCTCCAGTTCCTACAAGATTTGCAATTTTTTGAACTAACACATTTTGTTCATTTTTTTGTAATTGTATTTCTTTTTGATTTGTTACAAGTGTAGATAAAAAAAGTTCTTCATCTACTTTTGTTTGTTCATAAAAAAACATATTTCCCAATAGTTTATCTATCGAAAATTCTTTTGAAATATCCTCTTTATTTTCATTAAGTATTTTAGGGTTTTTTTTCTTGAAATCTCTTTGAATCTCATATGTTTCCCCATTATCTAATTTATATATTAGTTTTCCAGAAAAATCTTCTCCAGACCAGGGTTCATATTTTTCAAAGTCTGAATATTCTTTTCCTTTTTTAGTCTTAGAAATCCCATAAAGAGTATTAACTATATATGATAATAAAGTAGATTTTCCTGATTCATTTTTTCCGTAAATTAAGTTTATATTATCACTAAATTCTATTTCTTTATTATTTAATTTTCCATATTGATTAATTTTTATTTTTTGAATCTTCAAAATATACTCCCTTCTATTGAAGTGCTTCAAATGCTATTTCAATTGATTTTTCTAATATTTCTTTTTCCTCTTCCGATAATACTGGATTTTGCAGTTTTTCTAGAATTTCTT
Organism: uncultured Clostridia bacterium; assembly: GCA_947625565.1. Classification (GTDB taxonomy): domain Bacteria; phylum Bacillota; class Clostridia; order TANB77; family CAG-508; genus CAG-269. The sequence continues at coordinate 1,113 of CANQOU010000130.1, read as the reverse complement.
TTGCAAACATGCCTTTTAATGTGCTATCATTTTTTATTTTTTCTAGGTCATAATATGGTTTTGTCTTATCTTTTATTTTAATAATTTGATTACTTTCTATAAATTGATAAATTTTATATATATCAATTTCAAAATGACGAAAACCTGTTAAAATAATCTTTATAAATTCTGTTTCAGGATAATTTTCTTGATTTATTTTCTCTATAAGTTCTTCTCTTGATAAAATGTCTGTAACATCCATTTGTTTTTCAACAAATGCTTTTTCATCTAGTGGTATTAACTCTAAATGAATATTATTTTTAGTTACCTCGCCCACAATCATTCCATGCTCTCCTAATTCGTCAAACCCTTGTGAAATAGTTGAACCTGGATATACAATTCTTTGGTTTGGCTCATCTTTATATGTTGGTTTATGAATATGTCCCATTGCAACATAGTCAAATCCTTTGTCTTTTAGTATTTTTGTAGAAATAGGATTATACTGTTTTTCCTCTGTATTTGAACTGTTCAAATCTCCATGAATTACTGCTATATTTAATTTTCCCGGATTTTCTATCTCTAATTTTTCTATTCCACAATCATTACAGTAAAAGTCATTAAATCCATATCCATAAATATCTGCATCTTGTGTACTTACTTTTTCAAGTTTAGAGTTAAAAATATGTACATTTTTACTCCATTTAAATTGTTCATAATATGAATTTTTCAAATATGGGTCATGGTTTCCAGGACTTATATAAATTTGAGTATTAGGGATTTCTTGAAATAGATTATCTATATATTGTATTGTAGAATATTTAATATATTTATGTTCATATAAGTCTCCTGAAATAAATAAAAATGGTATATCATTTTCCTTAATATATGTAATTACTTTTTTAAAAATTTTTCTCTGGTCTAATCTACGTATATCTCCTAACATTTCTTTGTTTGATAGGTTTACAAATGGACTATCAAAATGCATATCTGCAATATGTACAAATTTCATAGCTTTTTCTCCTTCTTTTTTGTTATATCATACAAACGGAAGTTTGTCAAATCGAGTAGAGAACAAATAATTATTTTATTTATTCCCTCTCACACCACCGTACGTGCCGTTCGGCATACGGCGGT
>CANQOU010000129.1 GCA_947625565.1 uncultured Clostridia bacterium | reverse complement strand
AGAGAGAAAAATGAAAAAAGGATTAGGGCCACTTAAGTGGTAGCCTGAGAAAGAAATGCGGTTGGCAAACCATTCAAGAGGGCTTAAGCCTAGAAGTGCCAGTACAAAAGCCTTCTAGGCTAAGAACAAACCACCCGTTTTACGGGTGGTTATGATTTTATAATCTACTTTAACGTTCTATACTATTTACATTTCCTGGTATTTTATCATTTTCATTTGTAATGTCTTCATATTGACTTAAATCTGGTTTTATAATATCATTATCTGTTACGGTTCCAAATTCATATTTGTATTTTTTCTCTATTTTGTCATATGTTCCATCTTTATTTTTAACAGCTCCATCGCAAGTATATAGAACAAGTCCTGTTTCCTTTTCAAAGATTGTTTCTAAATCAAAACTATAGTCGTTAAAACTATTATTGCTTTCTTTTATTTTATAACATTGCTTTCCTTCATACTCAATACTATCCATTGAAACTCTTGGATTTATTGCGGTTCCTAACATGCTTTTCTTTATTTCAGAATCTAGCAATACATATCCACTTTTAGGTACAAAATTAGAAAGTGGTGGGAAATTTATCATTGGTACAATTTCAAACATTCTATAATATTTATTTTTTTGCACATCTATCATATATCCTTCTTCTGTACTTCCATTTTGCCATACTCTTGACTCTTGTCCATTTGAGTCTATTCTTTTTGTAGCTGATATATCTCCTTTTTTCCATATATCTTTTATTGAACTAGTTTTTCCACCTTCAATGGTTTCTTCTGTTAAATGATAATTTTTTATTACTTCAGCTGTTTTTTCGTCTAATTCTTGTAGTCTTGATAAAATAGAATATCTATGTATTACAATACCTGCTAGTAATGCTAATATTAAAAGTATTATTATCAATATTCTTTTCCAAAATTTTAAGTGTTTCACTTCTTTATTAAATTTTTTCATATAGTCCACCCCCTCTTCAATATCTTCTGTGTGAACTTCTATGTCTGATTTCATATTATTATATACTCTAGTACATTCTTCACATTGCTCTAAATGTTCTTCTATAAATGCATTTGTCTCATTAGATGTTGTTTTTTCCATATAATTTGGTAATAAATCTTGAACAATTTTACAAAAGTTATACATTATCTCCCACCTCCTTTATTTTCTGCTTAGCTCGATAAAAATTAACTCTCGCCCATACTTCACTTTTTCCAAGTATAGTACCTATTTCTTTAAATGTCATATTTCCATATAGTTTTAGATATACTACTTTTTGTACTTCTTTATCTAACATTGAAATTTTTTTATTTAATTTTTCTATCTCTTTTTTATTTTCAACTTCTTCGTCAATACTATATTGATTATATATTTCAATTGTATCTAAATCTGTAAAAATTATCTTTTTCCTTTTTTTCAGCTCATTAAACCATAAATTTTTAGCAATTTCACATAGCCATACTGACATTTTACAGTTTCCCCTGAATTTGTCTATATTTTCTATTGCCTTGCAAAAAGTTTCTTGAGTTAGGTCTTCTGCTATTTCTTTATTATGTGTAAGGCAAATTAGGAATTTATATACAATTATGAAGTTTTCATTATATATTTTTCCTATATCTATATTCTCCATTTTGTTCCCCTTCTACTTATATGACAATTGAAATTTAATTTCGTTACACTTATATATATCATATTCATTATAGTTTTTAAAGAAATTTGTTGCATAATAAACTTTTTTGTAATATAATCAAATCAAATTATAAGAGGAGTTGATATTATGAAACAATTTGATGTTGCAATTATTATGGGTAGCGATTCAGATTTACCAATTATGAAAGATTCTGCAAAATTTTTAGAAGATATGGGAATTTCTTATGAAATGAAAATTTTGTCTGTTCATAGGACACCTGAAAAGGCAATGGAATATGCAAAACAATTAGAAGAAAGTGGTGTTAAAGTAATTATAGCTGGTGCTGGAGGTGCCGCACATCTTCCTGGTGTGTTTGCTGCAATGGTTCCAACTGTTCCAGTAATTGGAATTCCAATTCATACAAAAACACTAAGTGGAATCGATTCTTTATATTCAATTGTACAAATGCCATCTGGTATTCCTGTTGCAACTGTTGCAATAAATGGTGCAAAAAATGCTGCTATTTTAGCTACTTCAATTTTAGCTGTTGGAAATGATGATGTTAAAGCAAAATTAAATGATTACAAAAAATCTCTAAAAGAAGCTGTTTCTAAAAAAGATGAAGAATTACAAGAATTAGGATATGAAGCATATTTAAATAGAAAGGAAGGAAAATAGTATGAAAAAAATTAGTAGTGGAAAAGTTCGTGAAATTTATGAAATAGATGAGGATAAACTTTTATTAGTCGTTTCAGATAGAATTTCTGCATTTGATTATATTTTACCAAGTATGGTACCTAACAAGGGAAAAATTTTAAATCAAATTTCAAAATTCTGGTTTGATTATATAAAAGACATTATTCCTAATCATGTTATATCAACTGACATTAAAGATTTTCCAGAGGAATTTCAAACACCTGAATTCGAAGGAAGAAGTATGTTAGTTAAAAAATTAAAAATGATTCCTGTTGAATGTATTATTAGAGGATATATTACTGGTTCTGGATGGAAAAGCTATAAAGAAAATGGTACTGTTTGTGGTATTAAACTTCCAGATGGATTGCAAGAATCTCAAAAATTGCCTGAGCCTATTTTTACACCTACAACAAAAGCTTCTGAAGGACATGACGAAAATATTTCTTTTGACGAAGTCTGCAATTTAATTGGAAAAGATTTAGCTGAAAAATTACGTTCAAAAGCAATTGAAATTTATAAAACTTGTGCAGAATATGCTTTAACTAAAGGTGTAATTATTGCTGATACAAAATTTGAATTTGGTTTAGATGAGTCTGGTAACTTAGTTATAGGTGACGAAGTTTTAACACCTGATTCTAGTAGATTTTGGCCTGCTGATGATTATGAGGTTGGTAGAAGTCAAAAAAGTTTTGATAAACAATATATCAGAGATTGGATAAAATCTACTGGTTATGACCCTGAATCTGGCACACCTATTCCAACTGATGTAATTGATACAACTGCTAAAAAATATATTGAAGCTTATGAAATTTTAACTGATAAAAAGTTTTAAATTATTCTGAAAGGAATAAATTTTATATGGGAAATATTAAAAAAAATCCAAAAGATAGAACATTTGAAGAATTGTTTTTTGATTTAAGAACTGAAAAGCAATGGAAATATGTAGACATAGCTCTTGAGCTATATAAACTTGGAGTTACTGTAGATGATAAAACTGTAAAAAAATGGG
>CANQOU010000128.1 GCA_947625565.1 uncultured Clostridia bacterium | reverse complement strand
CTTTTATTATTTTCAATTATCATTTTACTTGTTGCAATTGGTGTTTTTATTTCATGAATCCACATTTCTATATATTCTTTATAATCTTCTTGTAAATATTTATATTTATTCACATTTTCTAGCATAGATTTATCTATTTGCTCTAATATATCTTTTAGCTTTTTTCCTTCTATAAAGTTAGGATTTTTAATTATTTCTGCAATTAAATATTTATCTTCCAATTCGTCTAATAAGTTATAAATAGTCTTATAATATTTGTTTTTAGTTATATATTCTATAACAATAGAAACAAAGTATAAACCTAATATACATATTGGAATATATATTTTAATAAAATTATTATTTAGATATGCAATCAAAAATATTTCTATTGTTATAATTCCAAAGATAATTAAACTTATTTGTAATATTTTATCTTTTATAAAACTACTAAATTTCATTGCTTTCTCCCATTCTAAGTATATAGCCTTGTCCTCTTTTTGTTTCAATTAATTCTTTTAAATTCAATTCTTCTAGTTTGTTTCTTAACCTCGTTATATTTACTGTTAAAGTATTATCATCTATAAAGCTTTCGCTTTCCCATAAATATTCAATTATTTCTTCTCTTGGGACAATTTTATTTTTTTGTTCTGTTAAATATTTTAAAATTTTAAGTTCGTTTTTAGTTAATTCAATTTCTTTATTACCTCTACTTACAGTACTCTTTGATAAGTTTATTGTAAAATATGCTGTATAAATTTTATCTTGCAATTTTCCCATATTACTTCTTCTTAATATAGAACTTATCTTTGCAAGTAATATTTGTATATTAAATGGTTTTGTTATATAATGGTCTGCACCATAATTGATACTTAATAATTCGTCTATTTCATTATCTCTACTTGTTATTATGATAATTGGTACATTTGATTGTTTTCTAATTTCTTTACAAATATATTGCCCATCTGCTCCTGGTAAATTTATATCTAATAATATTAAATCTGGATTTATATTTATAATATCTTGAATTGTATTTTCAAAACCTTCTAATGATTCTGCCATATATCCGTTATTATTTAAAAATTTTTCTACTTCTAGTCTTAATTTTTTATCATCTTCTACAATTAAAATTTTCTTCATATTTTTCCCTCTCATACTTACTTTATAAAAAAGTAATAGATATTTAAAATCTATTACTAGTATAAATTATTGTAAGTCAAAAAGACAGATATTTATCTGCCTTGTATTTTTATTTTTTTAGTTGTAATCCATCTTTAAAAGCTTCTCCAACTCTTTCAGTAACTTTATAATATCCATGTGTATATGGATCAAATGCTATTGCATTTACTTTTGAAATATCTACACTATCTCCATTCATTACACTTTCATCTGCAGTAACATTAACCACTTTCCCAATAACTCCTGCCCCATATTCATCTGCTTGATATTCTATAAATTCACATTCAAAACAAATTGGAAATTCATTTATAATTGGTGCATCTATATTTTTTGATTTTGTTACTGATAATCCACTATTATTAAATTTATTTGGCGTATCGTTTCCTGATACCATTCCAAAATAGTCTGCTTCTACAACATGTTTGCTATCTGCAATACTTACTGTAAATGCTTTTCTTTCTTTGATATTTTTAACAGTTTTATGAGTTTCTGTTAAGTTTAATATAACTTGGTTTCTAGATAGCATCGTTCCCCATGCAGCATTCATTACATCAACACTTCCATCTTCATTATATGTTGCAACCATTAGAACTGGCATTGGAAATATTGCCTCTGTTGTTTTTATATTTTTTCTCATTAAAAAATCCTCCTTTAAATTTTTTATTTATATTACCATAAAAATCCATAATTAGCAAATAATCTTTAATCTTCTTTTTCCTTCATATCATTATACAATTTTAAAATTCCTTTTTAATGTAAATTTTTTCTGATATTTTATATGATAAATATAACATTAAAATCATAACTATAGAAAATATTATTATCCAATATCTACCTATATAATCTAGTATTTTGGCCAATGCTGAAAAGTCAATATAATTTGCAATAAATCCTCCAATAATTGCAACACTAAATATTATTACCATTAAGCCAATTCTTGCTTTTTCTGGGCCAAACTTGTACATTGCTGGATATATTAGTGATTGTAATAAAATTGTAGCAAATAGGCATCCAAATATTGTTCCTATAATATTCTCAAAATCTATTATATTAGTTTTTGCATAAGAAATTATAAAAGATAGTATAGCTATAATTATAGTTGTTATACTAATAAGTATTATTGTTGCTAAATATTTTGCTTTTACACTATTTTTTCTTCCATTTGGTAATGTTACTGAATAAGCCTCCCATTTATTAAATGTATCATAGCTAAACGTTGACATCATTATCATTACACTTATAAATGGTAATAAAAATGATAAATCCATTTGTCCTTGAAAAGCCATTATAACATATATAAATAATAAAATTACTAAAATTTTAATATTACTTTTAATCATTAGTAAATCTTTTTTTATAAAACCTAACATTACTTTTCCCCCTTAACCATTAAAAGCATAAGTTCTTCAAGTGTTATTTTATCTATTGTATTTACTTTATACTTTTTATTAAATTCTTTTCTATTTTCAATTAAAACATCATATTGATATTTACTCTTTTTACATTTTATAAAATCTTTTTTATCTATCTTTTCAAATTCTTCTTGAGAACATTTCAAAATGCCATATTCTTCTAGTAGTTCTTCTCTGCTTTTTGATAATATAATTGTTCCATTGTTTATAAAAGTAATGTAATCTGCAATATGTTCTAAATCTGTTGTTATATGAGTGGATATAAATATAGAACATTCTTCATTTTGAATAAAACTTTGAAAAATATCTATTACCTCGTTTCTCGCTATTGGGTCAAGTCCTGCTGTTGGTTCATCGAGTATTAGTAATTTGGGGTGATGTGAAATCGCTGTTGCTATTTCTAGCTTTTTTCTCATACCTTTGGAAAGTGTTTTTATTGGCTTATTATTAGGTAGTGTAAAGTCATTTAAGTATTTAAAATATAACTGAGAATCCCAATTTTTATAAATATTTTTCATAACAGTATTTATATCATTTGGTGTAAGAATTTCTGGAAAGAACATATCGTCTAATACTACTCCAATATCTTCTTTTATTTTTTTATCTTCTTTTCTATTGTCAAGTCCAAATATTTTTATTTCACCTGTATAGTTTTTTATAATATCTAAAATTGCTTTAATTGTAGTGGTCTTTCCTGCTCCATTTTCACCAATAAATCCCATAATCATTCCTTTTGGTAATGTAATATTAACATCTTTCAATTCAAATCCATTATATTTTTTACATAGATTTTTA
>CANQOU010000127.1 GCA_947625565.1 uncultured Clostridia bacterium | reverse complement strand
CCATGCATTAACATAATTATCTATAAAGGTTTATGGGTAACCTTTTAAAAACCTAAATATATTATACAAGGAGAAAAAAGTGGATGAGCAAGAAACAATAGATATTTTACTTGCAACATATAATGGAGAAAAGTATCTAGAAGAACAATTAAATAGCATATTAAATCAAACTTATTCTAATTTCAAAATAATAATTTCAGATGATTGTTCACAAGACAAAACAAAAGAAATATTGGAAAAGTATCAAGGCCATCCACAAATAGAGATATACTATCAGGAAAAAAATATAGGATATATGAAAAATTTTGAGTTTTTATTACAACATGTAGAGCATAATTTATATATGTTGTGTGATCAAGATGATATCTGGATGTCAAATAAAATAGAAAAAACATATGCAAAAATGAAAGAAAAACAAGCAGATTTAGTATTCACAGATTTGGAAATAATAGATGAAAATGGAAAAACGATTGCAAAATCGTTTAATAGGAAAATGGAAAAAATACATAAAATTACAAAAACTTTAGAAACAAATAAGATAGCATATTTGTATAATACAGTGACAGGGTGTACTATTTTAGCAAAAAAACAATATTTAAATCAAATATTGCCATTACCTGAAAATACTAAATATATAATACATGATTCTTGGATTGCACTTATGACTTCTCTATCTGGAAAAATAGCTTACATAGATGAACCTACAGTCTTATATCGTCAACATATTAAAAATCAAGTGGGAGCAACTAGAAAATCTTTTAATGCAGAAAAATTTTCTGATATTAGAAAAGTTTTTATTGAGGTAAAGCAAGAACTATTTTCTATATATTTACAATATCAGGACAAGTTTCCAAATGATTTACAAGAACTTAATCAAAAAGCAAAAATGTATTTTGACAGAATAGAAAATAAAAAGATTTCATTTAGAGGATGGTATATTTTTCACAAATTGTACAAATATGAATTACCAAGTTACTATATTTTGAATTTTATTATCTTAAATATGCCGCTTCTGGGAGAAATATTATTCAAAATAAGAAAAGCCTTTAAAGGAAAGAGGTGTAGCTCTAAAAATGAAGAGAAAGCTTAAAGATATAGTATTTCCAAAAGGAAGTGCTATTCGAAAATTTCTTGTTAATTTAAAACAAAATGGAATCAGAGATACACTTTCTAAAATACGTTCTTATGATATTAAAGGACAAAATGACAATTTAAAAGCTTATAAACAATGGATATTAGAAAATGAACCAGATAAAGATATATTAGAAAAGCAAAAAACTGAAGCATTTCCTAAAATGCCGAAAATCAGTATAGTTGTTCCTTTATATAATACAAATAAAAAATATTTTAAAGAACTATTAAATAGCATATTAAATCAAACATATACTAACTGGGAACTATGCTTAGCAGATGGAAGTACTGAGAAAAATTTAGAGATAGAAGAAATTTCAAAAAAAGATAATAGAATACATTATAAATTTATAGGGAATAATCTAGGAATAGCTAGAAATTCAAATGCTGCAATTGAAATGGCAACAGGAGAATATATTGGATTGTTAGACCATGATGATTTATTAACAGAATTTGCTTTATATGAAGTGGTAAAGCAAATAAATAAAACACCTGATGCAAAACTTATATATTCTGATGAAGATAAAATATCAGAAAATTCAAAAGAACGTTTTGACCCACATTTCAAACCAGATTTTGCAATAGATACTCTACGCTCAGTAAACTATATTTGCCATTTTGCAGTTATAAAATCAGAGATGCTGAAAGAAATAGAAGGCTTTAGAGAAGGATTTGATGGAGCACAAGATTATGATTTATTTTTAAGAATTGCTGAAAAAACAAATAAAATAGTACACATACCTAAAATATTATATCATTGGAGAGTTCACGAAGGGTCAACTGCTTCAGCTACAAAGGACACAAAACCATATGCTTATGAAGCAGGAAAGAAAGCATTAGAAAATCATTTAGAACGTATTGGCTTAAATGGAATTGTAGAACATGGAGAATTATTGGGAACATATAAAATAACATATGAAGTTATAGGAAATCCTAAAATATCTATACTAATTCCAAATAAAGACCATATTAAAGATTTAAAACAGTGTATAGAATCTATTTTAAAGCATACAACATATATAAATTATGAAATTTTAATAATTGAAAATAATAGCACAGAAAAAGCTACTTTTAGCTACTATGAAGAAATTCAAAAAAATGAAAAGATAAGAATCATTTCATATCCAGAAAAAGAATTTAATTATGCCAAAATTATGAATTATGGTGTGAAAAATTCAATTGGAATATATATATTACAGTTGAACAATGACACAGAAGTCTTAACACCAAATTGGTTAGAACAATTTTTAGGATATGGACAAAGAAATGATGTAGGAGTTGTTGGTGCAAAATTATATTTTCCAGATAATACTATACAACATGCAGGAATTATTGTAGGAATAAATGGAACGGCAGGACATATTTTACGAAATTTACCAAAAGTAAAAAAAGCATATTCAGGCAGACAAGGATATGTACAAAATTTTAGTAGTGTTACAGGTGCATGTCTTTTTACTAAAAAGTCAATATATGAAGAAATTGGAGGAATGGATGAAGACTTTGCAGTAGCTTTTAATGATATAGATTTATGCTTGAAGATTTGTCAAAAAGGATATTGGATTGTATGGAGTCCATACATCGAACTATATCATTTTGAATCTAAATCAAGAGGATATGAAACTACTACATCAAAAGTAGAAAGATTTGAAAAAGAAACAAAAATGTTTAAAGAAAAATGGAAGGAATTCTTAAAAAATGGTGACCCATTTTTTAATATCAATTTTTCTTTAGAAAGCGAAAACTATCAAATAAAATGTAAGAATCATGGAGGGTAAAAAAATGAAAAGAAGAATTATATCTATAATATTATTTATATCTTTATTAACATTAGTATTTTTTAGCAATGTAAAAGCAACCACAAATACAGCTATGATGTATATTGATTTTCCAATTCAAAATCAAACCACAAATCAAAAACTAAAGGTTCATGGTTGGTTTATGTCAGAAATTAAAGATAAATCATTAAAATTTTTTATAGACAATGAAAAAACAGAAATAACAAGTGATATTAAACGTTATAATAGACCAGATGTAACAGGCTCTGTAAAAGGGTATGGAACACCTGAGCAAAATCCTTTAGCAGGTTTTGATGGAGAAGTTGATATAAGCAATCTTAAAGACGGAAAACATACTTTAATTGTGCGTGCTACTGATAATGAAACAGGGGAAATATTAAAAGAAGAAAAACAAAGCTTTAATCTCAAGAAAACATATAAAACATCCTTGTGGATAGATTGGCCAAATGTAAACGAAACAGTTGGAACAAAAGTTAAAGTTCATGGCTGGGTAATGTCTGACTTAAA
>CANQOU010000126.1 GCA_947625565.1 uncultured Clostridia bacterium | reverse complement strand
TTTTTTCTAAGTCTGTCTTTACTTTATTTTCATAGCCTGAATATGTATGTACTACATACCATCTTGGATTCATGTCATAATTTTTTTGAGACATTTTCAAAGCCTCCTTTTAATTATTTATTCATTTGGTGTTGTGTTTTCTGAAGTTGTTTCTTCAGCATTAGTATTTGTTTCTGTGTTTGTTGCTTCTGCTTCTACATTTTCTGTTGATTCAGTTGTTTCTCCCTCTTCAGAAGTATCATCAGCTGTATTTTCTTCTGATGTTGTATTTTCCTCTGAGCTATTGCTAACCATTTGTTTTAATCTATTTATACCTTGTGAATTTATTGTTTCAAATACTACATCTAATGCAAAAACAATAAAAGCGGTTAATAACACAATTGAAATAACAGCTACTGTATTATTTACTAGTTGTTTTGGCGTTGGCCAGCTTACTTTTTTTAATTCGGCTTTAAAACCTTTGAAAAAACTTTTTTTATTTTTGGTATTTTCTTTTTGTTCTTTTTTAGCCATTTTATTTCCTCCTTAAAATAGCTTGACTATTGCTTTAATTATTTTGTTTCTTTATGTGTTGTACGTTTTTTACAGAATTTACAATATTTTACTACTTCTAATCTATCTGTATTATTTCTTTTGTTTTTAGATGTTGTGTAGTTTCTGCGTTTGCATTCTGTACATTCTAATGTAATATTTTCTCTTGGTCCTTTTGCTGCCATTTGCATGCACCTCCGTATTTACCTTCTTTTTTACTTTTTTTGAAACGATGTGAATATATGTCCGTAATAACATATACTGGAATATTTTATCACTTTTTTAGCCTTGTGTCAATGCTTTTCGAGTAGTTTTTTATGAAATTTTCAAAAAAAACATTCTAAGTTTAATTACTTAGAATGTTTCTTCTTTTTTTGCACAGAAAATCCAAATTTTCCTAATTTTTTTCCTAATGAAAAATAATGGCCATTAGCATATGCAATCAAATCGCATTTTGATATATCAAAAGCACCATTTTCATCTATATATGCTTCATCCACATTTATTGCTAAAACTTCTGCAACAAACATATGATGTGAACCTAGCTCTTTTATATCTTTTACTTTACATTCAATTGATATAGGGCTTTCTTTTATCATTGGACATTTTACATATTGAGCTTTTTCTTTATGTAAGTTCATTTCTTTAAATTTATCTACTTTTGCTCCTGTTTTAACACCACACCAGTCTGTTGCTTTAACTAAATTTTTTGTTGTTAAATTTATAACAAATTCTCCTTGCTCTTTTATAATATTATATGAATATCTAGTTGGTCTAACAGAAATATATACAGTTGCAGGCTCTGTATTTAAAATACCTGTCCATGCAACCGTAATAATATTTGATTTTTCCATAGTTCCAGAGCTGACCATAACCGCTGGTATAGGATATATAAATGTACCTGGTTTCCATGTCACTTTTGCCATTATCTAGCTTCATCTCCTTTGCCTTCTCTTCTTTTTTGCACTTCCATTTCTTCCATTTTTTCTAGTGCTAATTCATGTACTTTATCTTTCTTTATAATATATTCATTTCCTTCTTTTACTATGCTTCCAAAATATGATTTTCCTTCTTTTCTATTTTGTAATATTGCCTGAAATAATGCTGTTCTGTATTCTGAATTACTCAATTCAGGAAATATAATTTCACCTTGGATTGTACAGCAAATATCCACATTATCTTCACACTTCATAACTAATAAATATTCTTCTAGTTCTTCTGCCACTATATTATTTTGAAATAAAATTGCATTTTTTAAGCTTAAACTTATTTCTTCATCTTCATGTCTTACTTCATATGGTATAATATCTTTTTCTTTTTTTCGTACATTTATTGGATTATTTCCAATATTTGTTTCATATGTCTTTAATTTTTTTGAAGGGTCCCCTCCATTTTGTTCTATTAAGGTTGATAATTGATATTCTATTGCTTTTTTTGCTACAATTTTTCTTATATATTCTTTTCTTTTTTCTTCATTTCTTAAAATCTCATATGCTTCTGCATATTTCTGAATTTGCATCTGAAAATTAACTTTTTCTTGTTTTGTTCTTCCTAAGTCATCTATCCATTGGTCTAGAGCCATTATTTTTACCCTTGTTGAAGGCATTTCACGCATTTTTCTATATAGTTCTTCTTTAATCATATCTTCTTTATATAGCTTTTTTTCTTCTAAAACGTTTTCTTGCACTAATCTAATTTTAATATATAGTTCTAATATTTTCTCAAAGTATGCTTCTTCTATATCTTGTTCTGTTAAATTCTCTGGTGTTTTAATTCCTAGTTGTTGAAATAAGTCTCTATTATCCCATTTCATAAACATCATCCTCCATTCTTTACCATTATATCATATATTGGTAAAAAAATCAAAATAAAAAAGAAACCTTTCTCTTGGTTTCTATTGGCTTAAAATATTAAAAAATCTTTCTTGTTTTTGTTTTGATTTTTGAGAATCAATAAATTGAATATTTCCTCTATTATTTTCTAATAAATTTTTTTCTTCTAATACATCTTTTAAATGTTTTGCTAAATTAGTTGCACCATGGAAAAATTGCACATCACCTAAAATATCTTTTATTTCTTTTGTTATTAGAGGATAATGTGTACAACCTAATACAACATTTTCTACTTTTCCTTTATATTTTGATATATTTTCTTCTAAATATTTTCTTATTTTTTCAAAATTTCCGTCCTCGATTATATCTGCTAGTCCAACACATGGTAATAAATATGTTTTATGATTATCATATTTTTTATACAACATATGAAATTTTTCGCTTTCTATAGTGCCTTTTGTTGCCATTACTAGTGTTGGTTTGTTATATGCATAATCATACACCATTTTATATGCTGGTTCTATTGCAATGATTGGTATATTAGAATATTTATTTCTTAAGTATTTAGCAGCTTTTGCACTTGCTGTATTACAAGCTATAACAATGCATTTACAATTTTGATTTATTAACGTTTGAGTGATATTATCACATATTTTTATTATTGTATTGTCATCTTTTTCACCATATGGATTATGAATAGAATCACTAAAATATATATAATCTTCATATGGTAAAAATTTTACAATTTCTTTTAATACTGTTACTCCACCTATTCCTGAATCAAAAACACCAATTTTTTTAGTTTCCATATTTTCTATTCCTTTTTTTATATAAAAAAAATCTAGCAACAACCTATCTTCCCAGCAAGGTAACTCGCAAGTATTTTCGGCACACTTAGGCTTGACTTCTGTGTTCGGAATGGGAACAGGTATTACCCTAAATGTCATCATCACCAGAAAATTATTAACTTTTTTGCACTTACAAATTATATACGATTTATTATATTTTTGCAAGCCTTTTTTAATATTTTTTACAAATATTTTATTTTTATACAGCACACTCAAAAATACATAGATGAAAATTAAAGTTTTAGTCTCTAAGATTCTTCTTGGTTAAGCCCTCGATTTATT
>CANQOU010000125.1 GCA_947625565.1 uncultured Clostridia bacterium | reverse complement strand
TATACACAAAAATTCCAGCGATTTCTCACTGGAATTTTTGCTTTCGGGTTCCTATTTTAGGACACCCTCTTTTTTATGTTTCTTCTCCAATTCCAAGTATTCCTAGAACTAATTTTTTTAGACTTCTGAAAAGTAGTTTTATTTTACTTTGTTCTTCAGTTTCAGTGGCTAATGCAGTTTCAATTCCACCATTTTCTAACACATTATATTTATGCTCTAATTCACTCATTTTTTCAATATAATAATCATTAAAAAATGTATAACCATCAGCACTAGCAGTGAAATCTCTAAAACTATATAATTTTCTACGATAAGCTTCTAATTCTTCCAAATTTGAAATTTGATTAAACATATAGTTGAAACAACTAGAAACAATTAAATTTTGTGTACGCAAAAATGTAACTTTTATGTCATTTTTTAATTCACCAATTTTTTGTACTAGATTATCAACTTTTTTATTTCTGTCATCAATTTCTAAAATTTTGTTATTTAATGTAATAACTTCTTCTTCAAGTTGCAAGATATAGTCAATTGCATTTTCAATAGCGATAAAGGTCTTTAAAGAAGTGATTTGTATCATTTTTTCTTTAAATTTATCATTACTATTTAATGTGCTTTCAAATAAAACATCCTTACCAGTTAAAAAAGCTAATTGATTTACTAAGCAACACTCTAAAGGATAATATGAAGGACTTGTTGTTTCAAAACTAAGACCATAATATTTTACAAAATCTTTTTCAATACCAATAACTTTTGATGACATTAACTGTACTGCTGCTTCATTTAAAGCTAATCCATATGTTCTAAATTCAGTATAATCACAAAGTCCCATACGAATAAGATAATTCTTTTTATCTTTTACTTCTTGTATATGATGAATACATTCATGAATTGCAAACTCTTCTATATCTTCTTCAGGAATGTGTTCATTAAAATATATAGAACTATTTTTATAAAAATAATTTGCTTCAGCCATACCTTCAGGCATTTTAGCTATATACATATTTAAACGAGATAATTTTATAAATAATTCTTTTTCATCTAAGCCAAAATCAGGAAAAGCAGAACAAAGCCTTGTAGCAATATTCTTGGCAAGACTATTGACCATCAATGTATCTAATTGACTAACAACTTCAATACCATCTCTTCTCAATTCTGACTCAATACTCATAAGAAATCTCCTTTGTATAATATACTAACCATATTATACAATAAAACATACTAAAAAGTATTTCAAATGTATTAAAAGTTTATGACAATTTTGTTACATAAAAAAGAGTGCCTTAAAGACACTCTAAATATTATTTAACAACAATATTATAAATTTTATTTTTTACATAGATTTCTTTTACAACAGTTTTACATTCTAACTTATTATCAATGGCTTTATGAACTAAATCTTTTACGATAGGTTCTGCTAAATCTTTTTCAATTGTTATTGTAGTTTTTAATTTTCCATTGAATTGAATAGGAAGTGTAATTTCACAAGAAACTGTTTTTGCCTCATCATATGTAGGCCAAGCCTCATAAGAAATTGTATTTTCATGACCTAACCTAGACCATAATTCTTCTGTAATATGAGGAGCAACTGGATTTAATAATTTTAAAAATCCTTCTGCATATTCTTGTGGGAAAACATCTTCTTTTTGTACTGTGTTTATAAAAATCATCATTTGTGATATTGCAGTATTGAAATTCATAGTTTCATAATCATTAGTTACCTTTTTTACTGTATAGTGATAAGCTTTTTCTAAATTTGTATTTTCCCTATTTTGAACTTTATTAGATTCAGTATATAATCTCCAAACACGGTCTAAGAATTTACGAGAGCCATCAATTCCATTTGGATCCCAAGGTTTACTACTTTCAATAGGTCCCATAAACATTTCATAAACTCTTAAGCTATCAGCACCATATTGTTTTACCATATCATCTGGATTTATTACATTTCCTTTTGATTTACTCATTTTTTCACCATTAGAGCCTAAAATCATACCTTGATGTCTAAGAACAGAGAAAGGTTCTTTTACAGGTACAAGATTTTTATTATACAAATATTGATTCCAAAAACGAGAATATAGTAAATGACCAACAGCATGCTCAGGTCCCCCGACGTATAAATCAACAGGTAGCCAATGTTTAAGCAATTCATAATTTGCAAATTCATTTTCATTATTTGGGTCTATATATCTCAAAAAATACCAACTTGAACCGGCGGAGCCAGGCATTGTACTTGTTTCTCTTTTTGCAGGCTTTCCATCGAAGCTTGTATTTAACCATTCAGTAGCATTATCCAATGGAGAGGCTCCAGTCTTAGAAGGACTGTAGTCAGCAAGTTCAGGCAAAATTAGAGGTAATTCACTATCTGGTAAAGATTTCATTTCATTGTCAACAAATACAATTGGGATTGGCTCACCCCAATAACGTTGTCTTGCAAAAATCCATTCGCGCAATTTGTAATTAATCTTTTTCTTACCAATTCCTTTTTCTTCAAGATATTTAATAATTTTAGACATTGCCTCTTGTTTATTTAAGCCGTTTAAAAAATCAGAATTTATATGAACACCATCTTCAATAAAAGCTTCTTTTGAAATATCTCCACCTTCCAAAACAGGGATAATTTCTAAGCCAAACTTCTTAGCAAATTCATAGTCTCTTTCATCATGTGCAGGAACAGCCATAATTGCGCCAGTTCCATAACTTGCTAAAACATAATCAGAAATCCAAATAGGTATTTTTTTACCATTTACAGGATTTATCGCATAAGCACCTGTAAATACACCTGTTTTTTCTTTATTTAATTCTGTTCTTTCCAAATCAGATTTTGAAGCACTTAAACTTATATAGTCGTCAACTGCCTTTGATTGTTCTTTAGATTTAATTTTCTGAACTAGTGGATGCTCAGGTGCAAATACACAGTATGTAGCACCAAATAATGTATCAGGTCTTGTTGTAAAAACTGTAAAATCTAAATTAGAGAAACCATCAATTTTAAATATTACTTCTGCACCTTCAGAACGACCAATCCAATTTCTTTGAATTTCTTTTGTTGAATCAGGCCAATCAATATCATTTAATCCATCTAATAAACTATCTGCATATGCAGGTATATCTAATACCCATTGCTTCATATTTTTACGAACAACGGGAAATCCACCTCTTTCACTTTTACCATCAATGACCTCGTCATTAGAAAGCACACATCCTAATTCCTCGCACCAATTTACTGGCATTTCAATTAACTTTGCTAAACCATCTTCAAATAATTGCTTGAAAATCCATTGAGTCCATTTATAAAAAGAAGGGTCACAAGTTGAAAGTTCTTTATCCCAATCAAAAGAAAGACCTAACATTTTTAATTGCTTTTTAAAGGTTTCAATATTTTTAAGAGTAAAGCCAGCAGGATGATTGCCTGTTTTTATAGCATATTGCTCTGCAGGAAGTCCAAAAGCATCCCATCCCATAGGATGTAAAACATTATATCCTTGCATTCTTTTCATTCTAGACATTAT
>CANQOU010000124.1 GCA_947625565.1 uncultured Clostridia bacterium | reverse complement strand
TTTATTTAGTGAACATTTTTGGGGTTCACTTCATACTAAGTCCTCTAATTTTAGTTTTTGGTTTCTTCTTTAGTTGTTTCTTCTTTGCTTTCTTCATTTGGTTTACTTGTTGTTTCTTCTTTTGTTGGTTGTTTAGGAGCAGTTTCTTGTGGTTTTTCAGTTGTCGTTGTTGTGTTGTTTGTTTGTGGTTTTGTTTCTGTTTCTTTTTTTGTATTTGTTTGTAAACCTTTTGTTCCTCTTATAATTATTTTTTGCATTGGGTCATATGTGTCTTTTGATAAAAGTGTTGTTGATATTACTTTTCCGTTTAACATTTTATACATATATGTTTCTGTTTTTTTACCATTTGCACCTTTTTGTTTTATTTTTTCTGTTCCTGCTGCTAATGTTGGGTCATCTACATATTTTGTTGATGTTGGTAAGGTTGATATTGTTACTGTTCTAAATGAAAAGGTATATTCTGTTTCTTCTTTTATTCCATATATAGATACTACTGCTACTCCGTTTTTTGCTGATGCAACTATTTTTACTGGATATTTTCTTGTATTTTTGAATTTAAAGTCTGTTGTTCCATATACTACTGTTGCATCCATTCCTGCTTCAACATATGATGTTACAAATTGATGATTTTTTCTTTCTACAATTCCTAAGTTTGCTCTTAATACTGCGTTATATAGTGTTGAAGAAATTTGACAAATTCCTCCTCCGATTCCGTCTACTACTTGGCCTGCTGAATATACTTTTGCATTTTTATACCCTGCTGTTGCTGAACGTGGTCCTAATGTTTTATTATATGAGAAAGTTTCTCCTGCTAATACAACTTTTCCATTGATTTTTTCACATGCTAGTCTTAGATTTGTTGTTCTATCTACATCTCCTCCATCATAATTTGTTTTAAATGTTCCTAACTGGTCTGGAAATGCTTCTGTTCCTATTTGGTCTGTTGTTACTTTTGGACTTGTGATTATTAAGTCTATTATATATTCTTCTTGGTCTGTTTCTAGTATTTTTTTTGCTGCTTCCATGTCGAAATCTATTCCTTCTACTTCTGGATGTATTGTGAAAGGGTCTTTTGTGTAATATGCATCTTGTACTTCTTTATATATTTCTGCATGGATTTGTTCTAGGTTTATTTCTTTAGGGTTTGTTTGTAATACTGGTATTTCTATATATTCATTTGTGGTTTCTATTTTGTCTAATTTTTCTTTTATTTTGTTTAGCATTAAGTCTGTATTTATTTTTACTCCTACTTGCCCTTTGGTGATTTTTAATTTTCCTTCTTCAATATAATATGATGAATCTACCATTACTCCTGGTAAGTTTGTTCCTATATCTTCTATTGTTTTTCTAGCTATTTCTTCATTTAATTGCATCTTTACATCAATATCTGTTTTTCCTAATAATGCCCATAATGTTTTATAATTGTTTACAAATATATTGTCTGTTCTACCTATATTTATTGCTTGTTCTATTGCTTCTTCTATTCCATAGGTTGTTTCTAATAAGTTTGCATTTATAGTGGTTTCATAGTCTTGATATTGTGCTGGAATTTCTTTTTCTAATTTTTCTTGATATATTCTTTCTAGTTTCAGTTTAGCTTCTTCTTTAGTTAATCCTGATACATCTACGCCTTCAATTTTTACTCCACTTACAATATTGGTTTTATTCATATTTAATAATGCAAATATTGTTGAAAAAACAATTGCTATAATTATTATTAGTGAAATTGTAATTGCTAATATTAGTTTTATTTTTCTTTTCTTTTTTGTCTTTTCAATCATTTTTTCTAAATTTTTTTCTACTTTTTTTGGCTCGTTTTGAATTTGTTTAAATTTCTCTTTTGTTTCTTTTTTTTCTTCTTTTATCGTTTCTTTTCCCATAATATCTCCCTTCATTCTTCCTTTTTATATTACCACAAAAAAATATTTTTTACAACATTTTTAGGCTATTTTTTATTTTATATTTATGTCTTATAATCCTTTATTTAATCATATGTTTATAGTTTAATTTTATTCTAGTTTTAAAATTTTGACAATTTTTTAAATTTTTTTTAAAAAAATACTTGAACATTGTAGATTTTAATATTATAATGTTGATAGCAAAAGATAAACAAAGGGAGTTTTTTAAGATGGAATTGATGAAAAATATATTTTTTAATACTGATAAACTAATTGAAAATACTAGTGTAAAGATATCTTATACTGGTAAGTTTTTTCAAGATGGTTGTGAAGATGTTTTTATTCATTATGGTTTTGGATTAAATTGGGATGGTCTTAATGAAGTTAAAATGGAAAGGTCTGAGTTAGGTTTTCAAGCTGAGTTAAATTTATGTGGAAAAGATACTTTTAATTTTTGCTTTAAGAATGATTTAAATGAATGGGATAACAATGATGGCCAAAATTATATATTTGAATTAGAAAAACCTCAAACTGATTTACTTGTTTTAGAAGATGATTCTACTGCAATTGGAACTGCTAGAAAATTGAGAAAATCTTATTTATGGAGTAAAAAAGTTCGTTTAGCAGTTTATAAACTTATTACTTATCTTCCTAAATTGATTTCTGGAAATTATAAAAGAAAAACTAAACAAGTTGATGAAGCTGAATAATATAAAAGAAGTAGAATTTCTACTTCTTTATTTTATGTTATAACCCATCCTCCATTTATGGAAATAATTTGCCCTGTTGTGTATTTGTCTTCTATTAACCATTTAACACATTTTGATATGTCTTCTGCTTTTCCTATTTTTCCTAATAATATTTCTTCTTCTATTTTTTTTAATTCGTTCTGAGTTAATTCTGAGTTCATATCTGTGTCAATTATGCCTGGAGAAATTGAGTTAATTCTTATTCCTGATGGTCCTAATTCTTTAGCAAGTGCTTTTGTCATTCCGTCCATTCCTGCTTTTGAAATAGAATATACTACTTCCATAGCTGCTCCTACTTGTCCCCAAATTGATGAAATATTTATTATCCATCCCTTTTTATTATGTATCATATTTGGAGTTACTTCTTGACACATACAAAATGCGCCATATAAATTTGTATTTATAATTTCTTCCCAATCTTTTTTTGTTACATCTTCAATTTGCTGTATTTTATCAATTCCTGCATTGTTAATCAATCCATCTATTCTTTTATATTTTTCTAATGTAAATTGTACTAGTCTTTTGCATTGTTCTTGTTTAGAAACATCTGCTTGAAATATTTCTATATTTTTTCCTTGTTTTTCTAATTCTTTTTTTAGTTCACCTGCTTGTTTTTGTGATTTATTATAGTTGCATATTATTATATGTCCTTGTTTTGCTAGTTCTTTTACTATTTCTCTTCCTATTCCTCTAGCTGCTCCTGTTATTATTATTACTTGTTTTTCCATAATGTTCTCCTTGTTTTTTTATATATATTACCATATTTTTACATATTTTTCAAGTATAAAAAAAGCAGGTGTGTTATAGAACACCTACAAACAAAAAAGCCAGCAACCAAGACTAATTCAAGACTACCGACCTTCTGGAGCCACTTCCCAGATTCGAACTGGGGACCCTCGCATTACAAGTGCGATGCTCTGGCCAGCTGAGCTAAAGTGGC
>CANQOU010000123.1 GCA_947625565.1 uncultured Clostridia bacterium | reverse complement strand
AGAGTTCACCTGATTTAACTGTAAATAGATATTAAATATCTATTTCTATTATATTCATTATAACTTTTTTTATTCTAATTGTCAATATTTTTCAAATCTTATCGTCAAAAAATACTATCATTCTTCCTTTATAATATTTTTACTTCCCATATATGTTGTTAGAAAATATGCTCCATATATTGTTCCTATAGTAATTGCCGTTGCTATAATTGATGGTAATAAATCTTGTGACTTTGCTATTCCAGATAATATTTGTAAAGCAAATTGTATTCCAAATATAGAGTGTATAGTAGCTAGTAATAATGGCAACATGAAAAATATTCCTATTTGCCTAAATAAAGCTCTATTTATCATTTTTTCGTCACAACCAATTTTTCTTAAAATTATATATCTTTGCTTATTATCTGCACTTTCTGTTAATTGTTTTAAAGCTAATATTGCTGAACTTGCAATCAAAAATATAATTCCTAAATAAATTGATATAAATGTGATTATAGTTGTTAATCCTTTAGAAGATTCTATTAGTGAAATTTTTGACATTCCATCTATTTCTATACAATTATCATTTAATGATTTTATAAGGCTTGAATCATCTATAAATATTTCTTCAATGTTTTGTTTTTCTTCTTCTGTATTTGCATTATAATTTGCGGCTAAAAAATATTTTTCTTTCATTTCTTCTGTCAAATTACAATTATCTGGTACTAATAAAATTCCTGTATTTGTATGGCTACTATTTATTTGTATAAAGCCTCTCTTACATTCAGTATACTTTGATATATATTCTTTTCCAGCAATTTCTAACTTATTTCTATTACTTAATACTTTATTTCGTATATTTATCATATTATCAAAGTCACAAACCATAATATATTCATTATCATTTACATTATATTCTTCTATACCATAAAGTTTTGCTATTTTATTGTAATCAGATATTTTCATGATTTTTTCTTTAGTTTTATATAGAAGAAACGGAAATTTCTCGTTTATTTCTTTAAAATTAGGTTCCAAAAATTTTGCTATTGTTAAATCTTCTATCTCATATATTGGTGTTTCAACTACATCTTTCAAAACATTTATATCAAGTCCATTATTCTTCAAAGTTTCTGATATTGGTATTTTGGAATCTTCTACTACATTTTTGTAATATGTATGTGTATTTCCTTTACTGTCTATATAGCTATCTGGTAAATTTGCAATTTTTTCAAGATTTATATCTACTGGTGTCATTTCAATCATTTCTCTTTGCATAGTGTTTTTTAACCCTAGACTTGTCGACAAAATACTAATTGTTAAAAATAGCATTAGGCATATTACACTCATACTTATAACAGTTGTGTTTATTTTACTATTTATCTGTCTTAATACAAACATATTTGTATCTTTCAAATATACTTGTTTTATTTTTTTTATAATAGTTAAAATAAATCCAGATAAAGACCAAAATATTCCTATTGTTGCTATGATTCCCATTAGTATTGGTGGTAAAATCTCATTTTCTGTTTTCATTGTAGTAGCACCTTTAGTTACTTTCCAATATGCATAACTTAAAATACTTATACTCACAATAAATACTAAGATTGCTAAAAAAGAATTTTTAAATTTTATTTTTTCATTTTTTTTGTTTGCATTTATTAAATCAATCAGTTTATATCTTGAAATTGTTATAGTATTAAAAAACATAACAAGTATATACATAACAGCAAAATATATACAAGTTTTAATACAAGCTGCACTTGAAAATACAAATTGAAATTCACTCATATCTGCTTCAAACATTTTAGATACTAATATAGACATAAATTGTGAAGCAAATATTCCTACTATAAGTCCAATTGCAAGTGATATTATTCCCATTAAAATTGTTTCTAACAATATTATTTTTGATATTTGTCTTTTTCCCATTCCGAAGGGTCATATATATACCAAATTCTTTTTTCCTTCTGCTAATTAAAAAATTACTTGCATATACAATTAGTAAGCCTAATACAACTGCTACAAAAACAGATACTATTTCTAACATTCTTATCATAAGTTTCATTATTTCATGAGTAGATTTTGATGCTACTAGCATTGCTTCTTGGCTGTCTAATGAATTAAACATATAGAAAATTGCTACACCCAATACTAATGTTAAAAAATAAATCACATAATCTTTTATACTTTTTTTCATATTTTGGATAGATAATTTAAATAACATTATTTAAATCACCTCCAAGAAGTGTTTGTACTTCAATTATTTTTTCAAAGAACTGTTTTCTCGTATCTGCTCCTTTGAGCAATTCATTAAAGATTTTTCCATCTTTAATAAATAAAATTCTGTTAGCATATGATGCAGTAAAAGCATCATGTGTTACCATTAAAATTGTTGCCTCCAATTTTTTGTTTAAATACTCAAAATTTTCTAATAGTTGCCTTGCTGATTTTGAGTCTAATGCTCCTGTTGGTTCATCTGCAAGTACAAGTTTTGGATTTGTAATAATTGCTCTTGCAGATGCCACTCTTTGCTTTTGTCCTCCTGAAACTTGATATGGATATTTTTTTAATATGTCTTTTATCTCTAGCTTTTCTGCAATTAAGTTTACCCTTTTATCGATTTCTTTTACATTAACTTTTTGGATTGTTAAAGCTATTGCAATATTTTCATAACAAGTCAAGGTGTCTAATAAATTAAAATCTTGAAATATAAACCCTAATTTTTCTCTTCTGAATTTATTTAACTTGTTTCCTCTTAGTCTTGTAATATCTTCACCATCTACAATTATATGTCCTGAGGTTACTTTATCAATTGTAGAAATGCAATTTAATAATGTAGT
Source organism: uncultured Clostridia bacterium (assembly GCA_947625565.1). GTDB lineage: Bacteria > Bacillota > Clostridia > TANB77 > CAG-508 > CAG-269. The sequence continues at coordinate 818 of CANQOU010000123.1, read as the reverse complement.
TTTTCCAGAGCCAGAAGCTCCCATAATCCCCAAAAATTCTCCTTTTGCTACAGTAAAACTAATATTATTTATTGCCTTTGTTAAATTTGATTTGTTTCCATAGTATTTTTCTGCATTTTGTACTTCTAAAATATTTTCCATGATATAACTCCTTTCAAAGTTTATGACTAATTTAATTATATAGTCTTTGGAAAATAGTTGCCATCGATTTATCTTACAAAAAGCTTACATTTTTGTAAGCTTTTACATCTGCATATAACTGCTATTAGGAAATATTAGTTTTACTTCTGTTCCTTCGTTTTGAATTGATTCTAATTCTATTGATATTCCTAATTTATCACATAATTTTTTGCATAAGTATAAACCTATACCAGTAGATTTTTTATCTAAAGTTCTACCATTAGTACCAGTAAAACCTTTTTCAAATACTCTTGATATTTCACCATTTTTTATTCCCAGTCCATTATCTTTTATGTATAATATAATATTTTCCTTGAATTTCTTTGCAAATATTGTAATTTGTGATAATCCGCTTCTTTTTCTATATTTTATACTGTTTTGTATAATTTGATTTAATATAAAAACCACCCATTTACTATCAGTATTTACAGTTAATTCTAAATCATATGTATTTATTGATATTTTTTCATTGATTAGCACTGTTTTGTTCTTTTTAATACATTCATTTACAATATCTTTTAAATTATTCTTCTTAATATAATAATCTTTTTCAACTGTATTACTCCTTGCATAATACAATGCTTGTTCGATGTAATTCTCTACTTTGTCTAATTCTTCATCTATGCTTTTAGTTACTG
>CANQOU010000122.1 GCA_947625565.1 uncultured Clostridia bacterium | reverse complement strand
AAATAATTATGATACATCATTTATAGAAAGGAATATGACTAAAAATGATAATTAACAAAGTACGTAAAGTAAATGAAAAAGAAGAAATTGCAACGAAAAATAAAGAAGCATCTGACAAAATGATTGGAAAATGGGAAAAATGTGAAGCTTGCTCAGAAATTATTTACAAAGAAGAATTACACCAAAATTTTAGTGTTTGTCCATATTGTGGAAAACATTTTAGATTATCTTCAAGAAGAAGAATTGAACAAATAGCAGATAAAGGGACATTTAAAGAAATTGCAGGTAATATTTTAACAAAAGATGCACTAAAATTTGAAGGATATTTAAAAAAGGTTGAAATGCTAAAAGAAAAAACAAATTTAAAAGAGGCTGTAACTTGTGGTATATGTCAAATTGATGGAGAAAGATGCGTACTTGCAGTTATGGATGGAAACTTTTTAATGGGAAGTATGGGCTCAGCAGTAGGAGAGAGAATAACTATTGCGATAGAAACAGCAATAAAGAAAAAATTACCACTTGTTATTTTTTGTGTGTCTGGTGGAGCTCGTATGCAAGAGGGAATGGTATCACTAATGCAAATGGCAAAAACTTCAAGTGCAATTAAAAGATTACAGGAAAAAGGACTACTATATATATCTGTATTAACAGACCCTACAACTGGTGGTGTAACTGCAAGTTTTGCAAGCTTAGGTGATATTATTTTAGCAGAACCAGATGCCCTAATTGGTTTTGCAGGACCTAGAGTAATTGAACAAACAATAAAACAACAATTACCAGAAGGATTTCAAAAATCAGAATTTTTATTAGAGCATGGCTTTATTGATAAAATTGTTGAAAGAAAAGACATGAAAGCAACAATTAGTAAACTTATTCGATATCATAAATAAAGGAGTGATATTTGTGAAAACAGCTTGGGAAAGAGTGCAAATTGCAAGACAAGCAGATAGACCTAAATCTTCAGATTATATAAAAAACATATTTGATGACTTTATAGAATTACACGGAGATAGGGCATATGGAGACGATAATGCAATTATTGGAGGAATAGCACTTTTAGGAAAAATTCCTGTAACAGTAATTGGAGAAGAAAAAGGAAAAAACGCAAAAGAAAATATAAAAAGAAATTTTGGAATGCCAGAACCAGAAGGATATCGCAAAGCATTAAGACTAATGAAACAGGCAGAAAAATTTCATAGACCAATTATAACATTTATTGATACACCAGGAGCATATCCAGGAATGGGAGCAGAAGAAAGAGGACAAGGAGAAGCAATTGCTCGTAATATAATGGAAATGTCTGGACTTAAAGTGCCAATAATTTCAGTTGTAATTGGAGAAGGCTCAAGTGGAGGAGCATTAGCAATAGGAGTAGGAGACAGAATTGTTATGTTAGAAAATGCAATATATTCAGTATTATCTCCAGAGGGATTTGCAAGTATATTATATAAAGACAGCACAAAAGCAAAAGAAGCAGCAGAAAATATGAAAATAACAGCTCGGAGATATTCAAAAATTAGGAATTGCAGACTATATTATAAAAGAACCAAAAGAAGGAATAACAGAAGGCTTCGAGAAAGTTATAACATCACTAAAAAGATATATTATAAAAAATATAAAAGAGCTAGAACAAATGTCTACAAGAGAATTATTAAATAGTAGATATGAAAAGTATAGAAAAATATATTAAAGGAGATAAAAAATGATTTTAAAAGATAAGAAAATAGTCATAATGGGCGTTAGAAATAAATGGAGCATAGCTTGGGGAGCTGCACAATCAGCATATGAACAAGGGGCTAAAGTAATATGTACTTGTGCAGAAGATAGTTATGAAAAAGTAAAAGAATTATTAAAGGAATTACCAGGTACAAGTTTATATATTTGCAACAATGTTAGTTTAGACGAAGATATTGATAATTGCCTAGAGAAAATAAAAAATGAGCATGGAAAAATAGATGGAATTTTACATGCAATTGCTCATGCAAATACAGAAGATTTAAGAAATGACTTTATAAATACATCAAGAGAAGGATATGCACATGCACAAGATGTTAGCAGTTATTCTTTAATTGCAATTTTACGTATGGCAAAAGAAAAAGAAATGTTAAATGAAGGAGCAAGCATTGTTGCATATACATATTTTGGATCTGAAAAAGCAATAGAAGGATATAATGTAATGGGAGTTGCAAAAGCAGCATTGGAGGCCTCTATAAGATATTTAGCAGTAGATTTAGGAAAAATAAACTGTAGAATAAATGCAGTATCTGCAGGACCAATTAAAACACTATCAGCAAAAGGAATAAAAGATTTTGGAAGTATATTAGATATAGTAGAGAAAAAAGCACCTTTACATAGAAATGTAACAACAAAACAAGTAGGAGATGCAACAGCATTTTTATTCAGTGATATGGCTAGTGCTATTACAGGTGAAATAATTCATGTGGATAGTGGATTTTCAAGTGTTGGTGTATAGAAGTAAACTAAAGAATATGTAGTGAAAACTGCATATTTTTTTATATTTATATAGTTTTTTATTAAAAACCCCTTTAAAAATTTAGTAAAATAGTATAAAATATAGAAAAATTTAATAATTTAGGAGAAGAAAATGACAAAAAAGTGGCAAATTTATGAAATAAATCAAGAAAAGCAAGAGCAAATAGAAAAGTTAATGAATGAATATAAAATAAATTCATTACTAGCTACTATACTAGTAAATAGAGATATGTATGAGCCAGAAAAATTAAATGTATTTTTACATCCAACTCGAAAAGATTTTCACGATCCATTTCTAATGCCAGATATGAAAAAAGCTGTAGATAGAATAAAAAAGGCAATAGAAGCTTCAGAAAAAATTATTATTTATGGGGATTATGATGCAGATGGAATTACAAGTATTACAGTTTTAAAAAGCTTTTTAAAAGATATTGGAATAGAAGCAGACCACTATATACCAAATAGATTAGAAGAAGGATATGGATTAAACATTCCTGCGATAGAAGAAATCGGAAATAAAAAATACACACTAATGATTACAGTTGATTGTGGAATTTCTGCAATAGAAGAAATAAAATATGCAAATACATTGGAAATTGAAACAATAGTAACAGACCATCACGAAGTTGCAGAAACTTTACCAGAAGCAATTGCTGTTGTTGATGCAAAAAGAAAAGATAATATATATCCATGTAGAGATTTAGCAGGAGTAGGAGTGGTATTTAAGCTAATACAAGCTTTAGCAATGGAAATGAAATTACCAGAAGAAAGCTACTTGAAATATTTAGATATCATATGTGTTGGTACTATATCTGATATTGTACCACTAAAAGACGAAAATAGAGTAATCACAAAATTAGGATTGCAATTAGTAAATCAAACTAAAAATATTGGATTAAAATCATTGCTAATGTCGTCAGGTTATCAAAAAATAGACTCAACAGCAATTTCTTTCGGAGTTGCACCTAGAATAAATGCTTGTGGCAGAATGGGATATGCAGAAAAAGCTTTGCAACTGTTTTTAAGTCAAAATAATGAAGAAGTAAATAATTTGACAAAAGAATTAAACCAATTTAATAGCATTAGACAAAATACAGAAAAACAAATTTATGAAGAAGCAAATGTACTTATTGAAAAAAATAAATTAAATCAGAGAAATACAATAGTTGTAGCAGGAA
>CANQOU010000121.1 GCA_947625565.1 uncultured Clostridia bacterium | reverse complement strand
TATTCTACAAGCATACCAGGCTATCCAACAAGCAATGGTTGTATACATTTAGGAGGAAATGATAGTGTAGCATATAAAAAGGTATGTGATGTTTACAATAATTTACATCAAACAATGAGATTTATATACTATTAAAAATTGATAACCATATTTTAGAGGATTTCTAAAATATGGTTGTTTTTTATGCTATTTTATGGTATAAATATAATTGTATAAAACACTAGAGGGAGAAAATAAACAAGTGGAAAGATATGAAGAAATAGAAAGAAGTATTATTACAAGTTATAGAAAAAGGATTTGGACTAAGTTTATAAAAAGTATTCAAGAATTTGATATGATACAAGATGGAGATAAGATTGCAGTTTGCATGTCAGGTGGAAAAGACTCTATGCTAATGGCAAAGTGCTTTCAAGAATTAAAAAAACATGGCAAAATGAATTTTGATCTTATATTTTTAACAATGAACCCAGGATATAACGAAAAAAATAAGCAAAAAATAATATCAAATGCACAATTGTTAAATATACCAATAACTATGTTTGAAACAAATATATTTGATGCAGTAGCTCGGAATTGACAACCATCCTTGCTATGTATGTGCAAGAATGAGAAGAGGATATTTATATGAAAAAGCTAAAGAATTAGGATGTAATAAAATCGCGCTAGGACATCATTTTGACGATGTTGTTGAAACCATTTTAATGGGAATGCTATATGGAGCACAAATGCAAACTATGATGCCAAAAGTGTTAAGTACATCTCATCCGGGAATGGAATTGATAAGTCCACTATACTATGTAAAAGAAGCATCAATTATAGGCTGGATGGAAAAAAACAATTTGGAATTTATAAAATGTGCTTGTAAAGTAACAGATATAGCTACTAGAACAATACCAGACGAAAACAGCTCAAAAAGAGAAGAAATGAAGAAATTATTAGAAAAACTAAGAGAAGTATATGACAATGTAGATATGAACATATTTAGAAGTGCGCAAAATGTTAATTTAGATACTATAATTTCATATAGAAGTCAAAGAACAGGAGAAATGCATCATTTTTTAGACGAATATGACAAATTAAAACAAATTTACAAGGAGAAAGAAAATGAATAAAAAAATACTGATAATTAGTATATGCATAATATTATTCATAATTGTAGTTTATATATTTTTTAATTTTAATAATAAAGAAAATACAAATTTAAATAACATATCAGATGGAGCAAACAATTTATATATACAATCAGAAAGCAAGGAAAGTGAAAATATAATGAATACAAATGCAAAAATAATTATTGATAACAAAGAATATGAAATTAAATTAGAAGATAACAAAACAGCGAAAGAATTTATAAAACTATTACCACAAGAATTTAAAATGACTGAATTAAACGGAAATGAGAAATATATTTATTTAGATACAACATTGCCAACAGATTCATATAAACCAAATCATATTGAAACAGGAGATATAATGTTATTTGGAGATAACTGTCTAGTTGTTTTTTATAAATCATTTGATACTTCATATAGTTACACAAAAATAGGACATATAGATAATTTCCCAGATTTATCAGATGATAATATAAATATAAAATTTGAAAAATAAGGAGGAATAAAAATGATAAAGCAAACAGCAGGTAGAGAAAATCTTGGAAACTTAGCACCAAAATTTGCAGAATTAAATGATGATGTATTATTTGGAGAAATATGGTCAAGAGAAGATAAACTATCTTTAAGAGATAGAAGTATGATAACAATATCAGCATTGATGGCACAAGGATTATATCCACAATTAAAATCTCATTTTATAATGGGAAAAAAGCATGGAATAACAAAAGAAGAAGCAGTTGAAATAGTTACACAACTTGCTTTTTATACAGGATGGCCAAAAGCATGGAGTGCATTTCCTCTAATAAATGAAGTATATTCAGATGATAATATAAAAGAAATACATGGAGGAGCATTTGGAATGGGAGAGCCAAATGTAAATTTTGCTAAATATTTTATTGGTAACTCATATTTAAAAATGTTAGGAAATACTGGAGGAGTAGGACTTGCAAATGTTACATTTGAACCAAGATGCAGAAATAATTGGCACATCCATAAATCTAGCAAAGGTGGTGGACAAATCTTAATTTGTGTAGAAGGTGAAGGTTGGTATCAAGAAGAAGGAAAAAATGCACAAAGTTTAAAAGTTGGAGATATAGTATTTATTCCTGCAAATGTAAAACATTGGCATGGTGCAAAAAAAGATTCTTGGTTTAGTCATATTGCTGTAGAAATACCAGGAGAAAATACTTCAAATGAATGGCAAGAACAAGTTAAAGATGAAGAATATGATAAATTATAGGAGGAAATATGTTAGAAAATATAGAAGTATTATGCCATAGCAGTATAAAAATAAAAAAGGAAAAAATCATATATTTTGACCCATTTAAAATAACAGAAAACTATAAAGATGCAGATATAATATTTATAACACATGATCATTTTGACCATTATTCAGAAGAAGATATAGAAAAAGTAAAAAAAGAAGACACAATAATTGTTGTACCAGAAAGTTTATATGAAAAAGTATTACAAGAAGGATTAAAAAAAGAATATATAATTACAGTTATACCAAACAAAAATTATCAATTAAAAGGAATTAAATTTGAAACAATTCCTGCTTATAACTCAAATAAAAAATTCCATCCAAAAGAAAATAATTGGGTAGGATATATTTTAGAAATAAATGATATTAGATACTATATTGCAGGAGACACAGATATAACCGAAGATAATAAAAAAGTAAAATGCGATGTTGCATTTGTTCCAATAGGTGGAACATATACAATGGATTTTAAAGAAGCGGCAGAATTAGTAAATGAAATTAAACCTAGAATTGCTATACCAATTCACTATGGAGAAATAGTTGGAACAAAAGAAGATGCAAAAAACTTTGTAAAACTTTTAAATTCAAAAATAGAAGGAAAAATTTTGATAAATATATAAAAGAAGAGTATAGAACTATTAAAAGATTGGAGTTAGTATGATTACTAAAAAGAAAATTAATCATATCGTTAAAAGCAATTCAAATGTAGATAAATTATCAATAAGAGAAGATATAAGAAAAAGTAGCGAAATTCCAACTATTAATGTTGTAGCAGCTTTAATATATAAGGATGGAAAGGTATTGATAGCAAGAAGAGCTACTGGGGATGAAAATGTGTTAGGTAAGTGGGAATTTCCTGGTGGCAAAGTAAAAAATGGCGAATCAGAAAAGCACGCTATTGAAAGAGAAATAAAAGAGGAACTTAATTTAAAAATTAAAGCAATTGATTTTGTTACAAATAATGTTTTTAAATATCCAACTAAAGTAATAAATTTAAAACTATATAGATGTAGTTATATATATGGAGAAATTGATTTAAATGATCATTCTGAATATATTTGGGAAGATAGAAAAAAATTATTAGACTACGACTTAGCAGATGCTGATATACCATTAGCAAAATATGTAAAGGAGAATGTTTTATGAGTACTTTAAGAGAAATTGTATATAATTCAGTAATTAATCTTCATAGAAGAACAAAAAAAGAATGGATTTCATTAAAAGAGATATATAATGAAGTAGATAGAGTTAGAGATGTAGGAATAAATAATGGAGGAGCGTCAGTAAGAGCAGCACTAGAAACACATAGTTCTTTATCAAAAGTATTTTCAGGAAAAGAAGAATATATTTTAAAAGAAAAAGGATCAGGATTATATAAGTCAGT
>CANQOU010000120.1 GCA_947625565.1 uncultured Clostridia bacterium | reverse complement strand
AAAGAAATAAAGGAAAGAGTATTTATGGAAGAAAAAATGAAGAACTTATTTGAGTATTTAAAAGAAATATATGAATTAAAAACTAGAGTTGTATTAGATTATAAAAAATTTGATTCAGAAATTGATATAGAAGATTTTAAGAATATATATGAAAATATAACAGATATTCATGACTTTTCTAATGATATATCTGGTGATGAAGAATATTTCACTATTAAATATATTAGTATATAATAAAAAAGGTTGTTATTATAAACTCTATATTTTAAATTTTAATATTCGGAAAATAATTGAATTTATAGCAAATTTATGATATAAATAAGAAAAATATATAAATTTTGCAACATAATGTTGCAAAATTCAAAATGGAGATGATAAATATGAAAATATTAATTATTTGTAGTAAAGCTTTTTATAAAGATATAGCCCCTATAAAAGAAAAATTAGAAAAAATGAGACATATAGTTGAACTACCAAATTCTTATTATGAACCAGACGCTGAAAAGAAAAGTTGGAATTTAGGCAAAAAAGAGCATGCAGAATTTAAAGCAAAAATGTTTAAAATGAGCGAAGAAAGAATTTCAACAATGGATGCTGTTTTAACTTTAAATTTTGATAAGAATGGAAAGAAAAACTATATTGGTGGTGCAACTTTTATAGAAATCTATGAAGCATTTATGAAGAACAAGAAGATATATTTATATAATGATATTCCAGAAGGAATGCTATATGATGAAATATCAGGATTTTCTCCAATAGTAATACATGGGGATTTGAGTTTAGTAAATTAAGTTATAAAGGCGGTTACACACTGTGTAACCATGGAAAGGGAAAAAATGAAAACAATATATTTTGATTGTAGTAGTGGAATTAGTGGAAACATGACACTTCGGAGCCTTAACAGAAATAGTAGAAGATGAAAATTATCTAATAAAAGAACTAAAAAAATTAAATGTAGAAGGATATAAAATAGAATTTTCTAAAAAAGTAAAAAACGGAATAACAGGAACATATGTAGATGTTATTGTAGATGGAAAAGATGAATATGGACATGTCCATCATTTAGAAGAACAGGAACATCATCACCATAATCATGAACATAGAAATTTACAAGATATAAACAATATTATAGATGCAAGCTCTTTAGAGAAAGAAGTAAAAGACTTATCAAAAAGAATATTTTTAAGAGTAGCAAAAGCTGAAAGCAAAGTTCATAACAAAAAAATTGAAGAAGTACATTTTCACGAAGTTGGAGCAATAGATTCAATAGTAGATGTTGTAGGAACTGCTATACTAATAAATAAAATAAATCCAGATAAAATCATATCAAGTATTGTAAATGATGGATATGGATTTATTGAATGTGCACATGGAAAAATTAGTGTACCTGTTCCAGCAACAACAGAAATATTCGCAAATTCAAATGTAAAATTTAGACAAATAGATATAGATACAGAATTAGTAACTCCAACAGGTGCAGCAATTATAGCAGAACTTGCTCAAGACTTTACATATTTACCAGCTATGACAACACAAAAAATAGGATGGGGAGCAGGAACAAAAGATTTAAAAATACCAAACATACTAAAAGTATATTTAGGAGAAATGGAAACTGAAAATGAAGATTTTGTTGTAATGGAAACAAACATTGATGACTGTTCAGGAGAAATACTAGGATACACACAAGAAAAGCTATTTCAAAATGGTGCGCTAGATGTGTTTTACACACCAATATTTATGAAAAAAAATAGACCAGCATATAGATTAACAGTAGCTTGTAGAAAAGAAGATATGTATAAACTACAAAATATAATGTTCAAAGAAACTACAACAATAGGAATAAGGTACCGTTATGAATATAGAACAGAATTAGGAAGAACAGAAACAGAAATAGACACAAAATATGGAAAACTCAAAGTAAAAGAAGTAACTAGTAATGGCGAAAAATTTATATATCCAGAATATGAAAGCATGAAAAAATTAGCAGAGAAAAACAACATTCCATTAAAAGAATTATATAAATTAAATTAACTTAACTATTAGCGAAGAATAGACTTTATAAATAAGTTATGCAACATGAAAGGAGGTCATATTCACTATAATATGGAAATAAAAGAAATATTGCAGAAATTACAAGATAATGAAATTAGTCTAGAACAAGCAGAAAAGCAAATAAAAAACAATCAGTATGAAGATTTAGGTTATGCTAAAATAGACCATAATAGAAAAGAAAGAATAGGAGCTTCAGAAGTTATATTTTGCCAAAATAAGCCTAATGAATTTTTAAGTAAAATATTTACATCAATTTATAAAGAAAATGGAGAAGTATTAGGAACGAGAGCAACTAAAGAACAATATGAACTAGTAAAAAAAGAAATACCAAACATAGAATATGACAATATTTCAAGAATTTTAAAAATAGAGAAACCAAAAGAAAAAGTAGGAAATATTGTAATTTGCACAGGTGGAACAGCAGATATTCCAGTTGCAGAAGAAGCGGCTCAGACATCAGAATTTTTTGGGAGTTATGTAGAAAGAATATATGATGTAGGAGTTGCTGGAATTCATAGAATTTTATCTCAAAAAGAAAAACTAGAAAAAGCAAACAGCATAATTGCAATTGCAGGAATGGAAGGAGCTCTAGCATCTGTTGTGGCAGGAATTGCAAAAGTACCAGTAATAGCAGTTCCAACATCAGTTGGGTATGGTGCAAATTTTGGAGGAATAGCAGCACTTTTAAGTATGATTAACTCTTGTAGTAATGGAATAAGTGTTGTAAACATTGATAATGGTTATGGAGCAGGATATATAGCAAATCAAATAAATAAATTAGCTATAAAGGAGTAAAACATTATGACAGATAGTGCATATGAAATTAAGCAAAAAGAAAAAATATTAGAAGAATATTTGAAATCTTTAAAAAAAGTCGCTGTAGCTTTTTCATCTGGTGTAGATTCCACATATTTATTAAAAAAAGCAAAACAAGTTTTGAAAGATAATGTTATAGCAGTAACTATTTACTCTGATATTTTTCCAAAAAGAGAATTGGAAGAGGCTATAGAATTTTGTAAAAAAGAAAATATAAAACAAATACTAGTAGAAGTCAAACAATTAGAAATAGAAGAATTTTATAAAAATCCACCAAATAGATGTTATATTTGCAAAAGACATTTATTTGAAAAAATAAAACAGGTAGCCAAAGAAAACAACATAAATGAAATAATTGAAGGCTCAAATCTTGATGATTTAAAAGATTATAGGCCAGGACTACAAGCTATAGAAGAACTTAAAATAAAAAGCCCATTAAAATATGCACGGACTATATAAAAGTGAAATAAGAAAACTTTCAAAAGAATTAAAACTCAATACTTGGAATAAACCATCATATGCTTGCCTTGCTAGTAGATTTGTATATGGAGAAAATATAACAAAAGAAAAACTAAAAATGATAGATGAAGCAGAACAATATTTAATAGATATTGGTTTCAAACAGGTTAGAGTAAGAATACACGGAGAAAATATTGCTAGAATAGAAATAGAAGAAAAAGATATACAAAAAATAATTGAAGTAAAAAACAAAATAGTAGATAAATTAAAAGAAATAGGATTTATATATATAACATTAGATATGCAAGGATATAGAACAGGAAGTATGAATGAAACAATAAAGTTAAAATGCCAAGATATATAAATTACGAAAAATAAAAAGAGGGTGTCCTAAAATAGGAACCCGAAAGCAAAAATTCCAGTGAGAAATCGCTGGAATTTTTGTGTATA
>CANQOU010000119.1 GCA_947625565.1 uncultured Clostridia bacterium | reverse complement strand
AGAAGGGATAGGAGAAGTAAGAGCAAAAACAATTAAGCAATCATTAAGAAGAATGCAAGAACAATTTGTTTTTGATAATATAATGATATAGGTTATAGGTAAAACCAATTAAAACCTAAATAATATAAGAAGGATGGGAAAAAATGAAAAAAGGGAAATTAGTAATTTGGTTTATAGCACTTATTGCTGTTATTGTATTGATAGGAGTTGTAGTATATGGATATTATAGAAAAGCAACCATGGAAGTTAAAAATCCAATAGGAACAATGGAGGTTGAAAACTTTGGAACGATTAAATTCGAATTATATCCAGATAAAGCTCCAGAATCAGTAGCTAATTTTATAGCACTTGCAAATAGGGGATATTACAATGGAAATAAATTTCATAGAATTATCAAAGACTTTATGATACAAGCAGGAAGTAAAGATGGAGAAGGAGCCCAAAATGCAACATTGGCAGACTTAAAAGATGGTGGTGAAGATGAAGAATATACTATCAAAGGAGAATTTGTGGCAAATAATGTAGAAAATGACATTAAATTTAATGAAGGTGTTATTGGTATGGCAAGAGCAGATTATAGTCAATATTCTTCAGAACTAATAGACGATTCATATAATTCTGGTGGTTCACAATTCTTTATCGTAACAAAAGCTACATCAAGCTTAGATGGAATGTATACACCATTTGGAAAAGTTATAGAAGGCTTAGATGTTGTACATAAAATAGAAGAAGTTGAAGTTAAGTCTGCAAGTGAAGGTGAAGAAGATTCAGAAGAATCAAGTAATTCAGAAGTTAGTACTCCAGTAAATCCTCCTGTTATTAAATCAATAACAGTAGAAACAAATGGAGTTGATTATGGACTACCTGAAACATTAGAACCATTTGACTTAATGTCATGGTATTATCAAAATAGTGGTAGTTTGAGTGAGTAAAAGTTATTGGGTGAAAAATAATTAAATCTTTTTCACCCTAATGTTTTTTATATAAGGAGGATAGATTATATGAATACTAAGTATATTTTTATTACAGGTGGAGTTGTATCAGGACTAGGAAAAGGAATCACAGCAGCATCATTGGGAAGATTACTAAAAAACAGAGGATATAAAGTAACAATTCAAAAATTTGATCCATATATAAATATAGACCCAGGAACAATGAATCCATATGAACATGGAGAAGTTTTTGTAACAGATGATGGAGCAGAAACAGACTTAGATTTAGGACACTATGAAAGATTTGTCAATGAAAACTTAACTAAAAATTCAAGTGTTACAATGGGACAGATTTATTCTAACGTTCTAGATAAAGAAAGAAGAGGAGATTATTTAGGAAAAACTGTTCAAGTAATTCCACATATAACCAATGAAATAAAAGAAAAAATTTATGGATTTGAAGATACTGAAACAGAAATTGTTATTACAGAAATTGGTGGTACAGTTGGAGATATAGAAGGCTTATCAATTATTGAGGCAATTAGACAAGTAGGACTTGAAAAAAATCCAGAAGATGTTATATATATTCATGTTACATTATTACCATATATTTTTGGCTCAAATGAAATAAAATCAAAGCCAACTCAACATTCTGTAAAAGAATTGCAAAGTCTTGGTATTAAGCCAGATATTCTTGTATGTAGAACAGAACAAGATATTCCAGATAATATTAGAGAAAAACTTTCTTTATTCTGTAATGTTAGAAAAACTAGTGTTATTCAAAATAAAACAGCAGATTGCCTATATGCAGTACCATTGATGCTTGAAGAAGAAGGACTAGCTAGAGAAGTATGTAATCATTTAAAATTAGAAAACTATGTACCAGATAATCAAAAATGGGAAGAAATGATAGATATTATCAGAAATATAAATAAGGAAGATGAAGTAACAATAGGAATTGTTGGGAAATACGTAAAATTAGAAGATTCATATATTTCTGTAATAGAAAGTATTCGTCATGCAGGATTTGCAAATAGAGTTACAACAAAAGTAGAATTGATAGACTCAGAAACAATTACATCAGATTCTGTAAAAGAAAAACTAAGTCATTTAGATGGAATTATCGTACCAGGAGGTTTTGGAGAAAGAGGAATTGAAGGTATGATAGAAACCATTAAATATGCAAGAGAAAACAAAGTACCTTTTTTAGGAATATGTTTAGGAATGCAAATGGCAGTTGTAGAATATGCAAGAAATGTGTTAGGACTAGCTGATGCAAACTCAGCAGAATTTAGTCAAACAACAAAAAATCCAGTAATACATATTATGGAAGAACAAAAAGCAATTCGTAAAAAAGGTGGAACTATGCGTTTAGGTAGTTATCCATGTGTTTTGAAAGAAGGAAGTTTAGCATATAAACTATATGAAAAAGAAGAAATCCAAGAAAGACACAGACATCGCTTTGAATATAATAATTCATATAAGCAAAGATTAGAAGAAGCAGGCTTGATATGCTCAGGAATTTCACCAGATGGAAGCTTAGTAGAGATAGTAGAAATTAGTCAAGACAAGCATCCATATTTTATTGGAGGACAATTCCATCCAGAATTAAAATCAAGACCAAACAAACCATCACCAGTTTTTATAGGCTTGGTTGAAACGGCTAAAAAGTTGAAAAAATAGCCAATTTGTGGTATAATATAGATGTATAATATTACATAAGGAGGTCTTGAAATGAAAAGACAACAGGGAGAAAAGAAGGAAAGAAGAGGAATTTATGTTTATCGGATGGGAGATGCACAAGACGATGGATATGTAGACTTTCTCGATAAACAGACGGGAATTCGGTTTAAGTCTTTCTTAGAAGAAGACATCGAAAAGATGGTAGAATTAAGGAAGATTAAAAACCACCGTAAACGAAAAGGCTATACCAAAAAACTCCAGAATATCCTGGAAGAGAAAAATAGCGAGACTATCTATTTTCTGCTTTTTGACGACGACAAGATTGTTGGCTTAGTTGTACTCAATGATAAAGAAGAAATGAATTTCTTCAGCTATTACGAGGCAAGCATATGTGGTTTCCAAGGAGTAAATAGGTGTATGTTGACAATAAAAAGCATCATGGAAATGACAGGTGCAGATAATGGCAAAGTCTTTTTGTACAATGCCAATGTAGCTTAGTCAAGACCGCAAAAAGCTCGGAATGATTCCGAGCTTTTTGTATTTTAAAAAATGAATTTTATAAAATAATAGGCATATTTAATACTTAA
The DNA here is from genome assembly GCA_947625565.1 of uncultured Clostridia bacterium. Lineage (GTDB taxonomy): Bacteria > Bacillota > Clostridia > TANB77 > CAG-508 > CAG-269. Next base: position 605 of record CANQOU010000119.1, on the reverse strand, counting down.
TACTCATAAGATACAAAGAAATTGTGAAAATTGTGTGAAAAATATAAAAAAAGTATTGACAATTTATCCAATTGGGTATAAATTATTAGCAGTCAAACAACAAGAGTGCTAAAAATAGCATAAAAAATTAAGGAGGTAATAAAAATGATTAAACCATTAGGAAGTAGAGTTCTTATCAAAATGAAAGAAAGTGAAGAAACAACAAAAAGTGGAATTATCTTAGCAAGTTCAGCACAAGAAAAACCACAAATTGCAGAAGTAATTGAAGTAGGACCAGGTGAAAAAGTAGATGGAAAATTAGAAGAAATGTATTTAAAAAAAGGAGACAATGTAATTGTAAGCAAATATGGAGGAACAGAAGTTAAATACGAAGGTGAAGAATATATTATAGTGAAACAAGAAGATGTATTGGCAATAGTAGAATAAAAAAGAAGGGAAGGATATAAAATGGCAAAACAAATTAAATTCGGAGAAGATGCTAGAAAAGCATTATTAGAAGGTGTAAATAAATTAGCAGATACTGTAAAGGTTACATTAGGACCAAAAGGAAGAAATGTTGTACTTGGAAAAAGTTTTGGTGCACCACTTATTACAAATGATGGTGT
>CANQOU010000118.1 GCA_947625565.1 uncultured Clostridia bacterium | reverse complement strand
TTGAGTCATCTAATACCCTTCCTCCAAATGCAATTACTCTTCCTCTTGCATCACAAATTGGAAACATTAGTCTATTACGATATCTATCAATATATTCGCCATTATCGTTTCTGTTTACTAACCCAGATTCTAATATTTCTTTTTCTTCAAATCCTTGTTTTTTTAATGCTGTATATAGTTCATTGAATTTACCTGAAAAACCAATTTGAAATGCTTTTAGTGTATCATTTGTTAGCATTCTCTTTTTTACATATTCTTGTGCTATTTTGGCATTTGGTGTATATAAATTCTTGTGGTAAAAGTCTGCTGTAAATTCATTTACTTTGTATACTTTTGCTTTTAGTTCTTCTTTTTGAGTATCTGCATTATTCTGTAATGTTGGCAGTGTTATATTTGCTCTTTCTGCAAGTAATTGTACCGCTTCTATGAAGTTTATTCCTTCTATCTTCATAATAAATGAAATAACATTTCCACCTGCTCCACATCCAAAGCAATGAAATATTTGCTTATCTGGTGAAACGGAAAATGATGGGGATTTTTCATTGTGAAATGGACATAAACCAAAATAGTTTCTACCACTTCTTTTTAACTGCATATATCCGTGATATGACATCTACAATGTCATTAGCTTGTCTTATATCTTCTATGATTTCATCACTATATCTGGCCATTTTACCCCACTTTCTTTCTTATTTTTCCTTTTTTCTTACCACAATAATATTATTCGACGAATTTTACATAAATCCTCCTTTTTAGTAAAAATTTTTAACCATCTATTTTATGCAACTAACTAAAAAAAATACCTCTTCTTTCTGAAAAGGTATTTCTAATTTTTATTTTCCGTAATAACTATCTAATAAAATTTGTTTAATTTCAGATACAAGTGGAACTCTTGGGTTTGCAGTTGTACATTGGTCCTCAAATGCTCTATCTGCTAGCATATCTACTTTTGCTAAGAATTCGTCTTCTTTTATACCTGCTTCTTTAAATGATTTTGGCATATTTAAATGTTCATTTAATTCTTGTATTCTTTTAATTAAACTTTCTATTGCTTCTTCTTTTGTATCTGCCTTTAATCCCATTTTCTTTGCAATATGTGCATATTTTTCATCTGCTATAAAATATTCATATTTTGGGAAAGATACAAATTTTGTTGGTTCCTCTGAATTATATTTTATTACATAAGGTAATAAAATTGCATTAATTCTTCCATGTGGCAAATGGAACTCTGCTCCTATTTTATGTGCAATAGAATGATTTACTCCCAAAAATGCATTTGTAAATGCCATACCTGCTATTGTACTTGCATTATGCATTTTCTCTCTTGCGTGTTTATCATTTCCATCGTCATATGCTTTTTCTAAGTTTTCTAAAACTAATTCAATTGCTTTTTCTGCTAAACCATCAGTATAATCAGATGCCATATTAGAAACATATGCTTCTAATGCATGTGTTAATACATCCATTCCTGTATCCGCAGTAACAGATTTTGGTAAACTCATTACTAAATCTGGATCTACTATTGCTACATCTGGTGTTAATTCATAATCTGCTAATGGATATTTTTTATTGATTTTTTTATCTGTAATTACAGCAAATGATGTTACTTCTGAGCCTGTTCCAGAGGTTGTAGGTATTGCAACCATCTTACATTTTTCACCTAGTTTTGGGAATTTATACGTACGTTTACGTATATCCATAAATTTTAATTTTAGTCCTTCTACATCTGCATCTGGATGTTCATAAAATAACCACATACCTTTTGCTGCATCAATTGGACTTCCTCCACCAATTGCAATAATGACATCAGGCTTAAATGTTTCCATCATTTTTACACCTTTTTGAATTGTTTCAAAAGATGGATCTGATTCAACATCACTAAATATTTCTGAGTGTACATGTTTTTGTCTTTTTCTTAAGTGATATAGTAATTTATCAACATATCCTAATTTTACCATACCTTCATCTGTTACAATAAATGCTCTTTCTATATCTGGCATTTTTTCTAAATATGCTATTGAGCCTGCTTCAAAATATATTTTTTCTGGCACTTTAAACCATTGCATATTAACCCTCCTATCTGCTACTCTTTTAATATTGATTAAATTTACTGATGATACATTTGCTGTTGTTGAGTTTCCACCAAATGAGCCACATCCTAGTGTTAGTGATGGCATATTTGTATTATATATATCACCAATTGCTCCATGAGTAGATGGAGAATTTACAATAATTCTACCTGCTTTCATTGTTTCAGAAAATCTGTCAATTACTTCTTTATCTTCTGAATGTATAACAGCTGAATGACCTAGTCCACCAAATTCTAATAGTCTTTCTGATTTATCAATTCCTTCTTCTGCATTTTCAACTATATAGTATGTTAATACTGGACTTAGTTTTTCTTTTGAAAATGGATATTCTCTTCCTATTCCTTCTTCATATACAACTAAAACTTTTGTATCTTTTGGTATTTCAAATCCTGCTTCTTTTGCAATTTCATATGAAGATTTTCCTGGTACATGTGATTTTAGTTTATATCCATATTCTTCTGTATAATCAAACATCGAATTTTTTAGTTTTTCTTTTTCTTCTGGATTAACAAAATAGCTACCAGCTTTTCTCATATATTCTTCAAATTCTTTGTAAATATCCTTATCTACTAATACTGCTTGTTCTGATGCACAAATCATACCATTATCAAATGATTTTGATAATACAACATCATTTACAGATGTTTTTAATTTTGCTGATTTATGAATATAGCAAGGAACATTTCCAGGTCCAACTCCTAATGCTGGTTTTCCGCAAGAATATGCTGCTCTTACCATTCCTGTTCCACCTGTTGCTAAAATTAAATTTATATCTGGGTGATTCATTAGTTCTCTTGTTGCTGTTATAGATGGTTCTTCTATCCATAAAATACAATTTTCTGGTGCACCTGCTGCTACTGCTGCATCTCTTAAAATTCTTGCAGCTTCTCTACTTGATTTTTGTGCAGAAGGGTGAAATCCAAAGATTATAACATTTCTTGTTTTTGCTGAAATTATTGATTTAAACATAGTTGTAGATGTTGGGTTAGTAACAGGTGTAACTCCTGCTATAATTCCTACAGGTTCTGCTATTTCTAAATAGCCTTCTTCTGCATTTTCACTAACTATTCCTACAGTTTTTTCATATTTGATACTATGGTAGATATATTCTGTTGCAAACATATTCTTTGTAATTTTGTCCTCATATACTCCACGTCCTGTTTCTTCTACTGCTAATTTTGCTAATTCCATATGGTGTTCTAATCCTGCAATAGACATAGCTTTTACAATATTATCTACTTGTTCTTGATTTAATTTTAAATATTCTTTAGAAGCAATTTTTGCTTTTTCTACTAATTCGTTTATCATTTGTTTAATTTTTTCTTGTTCAACTGTGTCCTCCATAATTTTTCCTCCTTAGTATTATTCTATCCAATTATATAAATATTATAATTAAAAGTCAAGAGAGAATAAATATAAACAATTCATTCTCTCTCGCAATTATCTACTTATTTTGCAATATTTTCGTAAGCTTCTTCTGGATTTATATGTTCTCCATTTAATCTAATTTCAAAATGTAAATGTGGTCCCGTTGAATTTCCTGTAGAGCCTACCTCAGCTATTATTTCTCCTGCTTCAACTGTTTGTCCTTCAGTTACATTCATTTTACTTGTATGTGCATACCAAGTTTCTACACCATTTCCATGGTCAATCTTAACCAAATTTCCATATGAGCCAGAATATTTTGCACATGTAACTGTTCCGTTTGCTACTGCTTTAATTGGTGTCCCTTTTG
>CANQOU010000117.1 GCA_947625565.1 uncultured Clostridia bacterium | reverse complement strand
AATCACAATTGAAACTGCACTTAAAAGAATACCAATTATCATACCTTCTACAATAAATGGCCATCTTATGAAATTATTAGTTGCTCCCACATATTTCATAATTGAAATTTCTTTTCTTCTCGCATGTACTGTTAATTTAATTGTATTTGATATTATAAATATTGATATTATAATCAAAAGTAATAATATTGCACCTGTTATAATACGAACTCCATTTGCTAAACGAACTAGTGCTGTAATTGTTTCATCACTACTTGTTATTTTAGCAAAATTATCTATTTTCTTTATTTGTTCTTGAATATTTTGACTATCCTCTAGGTTATTTATTTTAACCATATATGAAGCTTTAAATGCTTCTACATTAAATCCATCTAATACTCCCTTGTCATCTTTAAGCCTCTGTTTCATTGTATTTAGCCCATCTTCTTTAGAAATGTATTCGGCTGTGCTAACTCCTTCTATTTTTCTAATATCTTCACCGAATTTTTGAATTTCTTCCTGCGTAGCATCTACTTTTATAAATACCTGAAATCCTTGTTCTGCTTTAATATCGTCAACAAAATGATTGATATTTTCTCCTAAAATTAAAAACACACCAAAAATAATCATAGTTGCACACATAATTACAAGTGATGCACCTGTTGATTTTTTGTTTTTAAATACATTGCTAAATCCTTCTCCAATTAAATATCCTAATATGTTATATTTCATAATCATACCCACCTTTTTTGTCGTCTCTTATTATATGGCCATTTTGAATGTGTATAACTCTTTTTTTCATTTTATCAACGATATCTTTTGCATGTGTTGCAACAACAACAGTTGTTCCTCTCATATTGATTTCATTTAATAGTGTCATAATATCCCAAGCAGTATCAGGATCTAAGTTTCCAGTTGGCTCGTCCGCAATTAGCATAGATGGAGCATTTACTAATGCTCTTGCTAATGCAACTCTCTGCTGCTCTCCACCTGATAATTCATTGGGATACATTTTTGCTTTATTACTTAGTCCCACCATAGATAGTATCATTGGAACTTGTCTCCTAATATGTCTTGGTGTTGCTCTAACAATATACATAGCATAAGCAACATTGTCATATACTGTTTTGTCTGGTAATAACCTAAAGTCTTGAAAAACTACTCCCATACTTCTTCTTAAATATGGAATACGACTTGGTTTTAAATATGTAGTATCTTTTCCATTTATAATAATATTTCCAGATGTTGGTTCTTCTTCCTTTAATATTAATTTAATTAAGGTTGACTTTCCACTTCCTGAACTGCCTACTAGAAATGCAAATTCTCCCTTTTCAATGACAAAATTCGCATTGATAACAGCATCTGTCCCTGTATCATATGTTTTATTAACTTTTCTAAATTCTATCATTTTTAAATTCATTCCCTTCAGTATCAATCATACCAATAAAACTAGACTTTTGCAATACTTTTTTCCTAAAAAAACTATGTAAATATTTGCTTTTTTGCTATATTTTATCCTTTTACTCTATTTTCCTATAAATTGCTTTTTTGTTATACAATTTTTGAATATTTTTTGTTACTATATAAATTGTTTTACAATATTTTCAGAATCAATTCCAAAATATTGCATTAGTTCTATTGCTTTACCAGATTTTCCAAATGTATCTGGTATTCCTAATCTTGTTAAACATTTAGGTTCAAATTCAGTCAATACTTCTGCTATTGCTGTACCAAGACCTCCTATAATATTATGGTCTTCCACAGATACTAATTTTTTTGTTTCTCTTGCTGCTTTTATTATAATTTCTTTATCAATTGGCTTTATTGTGTGAATGTCAATTACTCTAACGTAGATTCCTTTTTCTTCTAATAATTTCTGTGCTTTTATACCTTCTGCTACTGTTACCCCTGTACTAAAAATTGTTCCATCTGTCCCTTCCCCATGTTGTATAGCCTTTCCTATTTTAAATTCTTGATTTTCATCATAAATAATATTTGTTGCCAGTCTTGATAAACGTAAATATACAGGTCCATTTATTTTTGAAATTTCTTTTACTGCCCATTTTGTTTGTATATCATCACTTACTGACATAACTGTCATATTAGGAAGTGTACGCATTAAAGATATATCTTCTATCATTTGATGTGTTGCACCATCTTCTCCTACTGTAATTCCTGCATGTGTTGCACAAATTTTCACTGATAATTCTGGATAACATATACTATTACGAATTTGGTCATATGCTCTCCCAGCTGCAAACATGGCAAATGTACTTGCATATGGAATTTTATTACATGTTGCTAAACCTGCTGCTGTTGACATCATGTCTTGTTCTGCAATTCCAATATCAAAAAAATGGTTTGGATATTCTTTTGCAAATAGTTCTGTTTTAGTTGCACCTGCTAAATCTGCATCTAAAACCACCACATTTGGATTTTCTCTTCCTAACTCTACTAATGCTTCCCCATAACTTTGACGTGTTGCTTTTTTTTCTTCCTTCATAAGATATAATCTCCTTACATTTTACATTTATATAATATAAACGGACCTTTTGGGACAAAATGTCCAAAAGGTCGTCCCTAAATTGGATATTTAAATTTAATCTAAGTATGCTGAGAATAAGAAATTTCCCATATAAACTTGGATACATGGTACTAATACAACAATTACGAAGAATATTAGCACTACTCCTACTATTGAATATACAACCTGTGGTAAAGCCTTCATTACCTTAGTTATAATATCATCTATGTCTATTTGCATGTATTCTACCAATTTTTCCATCATTTCTGTAAGGTCAGTTCTCATTCCTATCTTTAGCATCTCTATAATCATTGGCTTACATAGTCCTGATTTTTCAAATGGATCAATCCATGAAGAACCTAATAATATGTTATTCATTGATGTTTCAATCATTGAACGCATTACACGGTTCTTTATAACATTTTTACTTACTTCCATTGCCTCTTGTATACGCATACCATTTCGTAAGTTTAATAACATTGCTTTCATAAGTCTTGAAAAATCTAGTGCAAATATTAATTCTCCAAATATTGGAGCTTTGTATTTAAAACGGTCAAAGTTATATCTTCCTTTTGGTGTAGTTATATACATATATATTGCAATTACTGCTCCCACAAATAACGCTACTGGTATATACCAAAATTTAATTGCTACATTCATTACATCTTGAAACCATAAAGTTATTGCAGGAAGTGTATCTTGCGTTCCTAATTCCTCATATACACTTTGAATTGCTGGAATTGCAACAAGTGTTCCAACTACAAGCATAACTATCAATAATGCAAATTGAACTATATTTGGTATCAATATATTTCTTAATTTTTTGTTAACTGCACTTGTATCATCCAAATATTTAACAGCTTGCTCTAATGAATTAGTTAAAGAACCAGATAGCTCTCCTACTTTTATCATATTGACATATATATATGGAAAAACGTCCTCATAATATTCCATTGTTGTATACATATTTTCACCAGCTTCAACCCCAGCTAAAATATCTTCAATAATTTGTCTAAATACAGGGTTTTCTGCGCCATCTGCTAGTGTTCTTAATGCATGGATATTATTAAAGTTTGCTTTTTTTAATAAATAGAAGTTTTGAGTAAATACTACTAAGTCTCTATTAGTAATTTTTTGAGTTTGCATTAAATACATTTTTATTCTGTCTCGTGTATTCATGGCATGATTTTCTTCAATATCTGTGCTATTGAAGTCTTTCATATATTCCCTATTATCAATATTTTTCTTCTGTTTTTTATGCTGTCCTCTTTGCAAATGTGGAACTCTATCAATACTAATTGGTAGCAAATCACTATTTTTTAACATAGTAACTAATAGTTGCTTAGTTGGTGCTT
>CANQOU010000116.1 GCA_947625565.1 uncultured Clostridia bacterium | reverse complement strand
TTTTGAAAAAAAACAATCAGTAAAAGTAGAAGAAGATAAACTTGCTTGGCTTCGTGAAACACTTGAATGGCAAAAGGAAATACAAGATCCACAAGAATTCTTAGATACATTAAAAACAGAATTATTTGTAGACGAAGTATATGTATTTACACCTAAGGGAGCAATTAAAGTCTTGCCACAAGGTTCTACACCAATTGATTTTGCATATAATATTCATGCAGAAATTGGAAATCATATGGTAGGATGTAAAATCAACAGTAAAATGATGCCAATTATTACACCTTTAAAAAGTGGTGATATTGTTGAAATTATAACTTCAGATAATTCTCAAGGACCAAGTAGAGACTGGCTTAAATTTGTTAAAAGTACAGGGGCTAAAAATAAAATAAAGGCATGGTTTAAAAAGACTTTAAAAGAAGAAAATATTGAAAAAGGAAAAGAACTAATTGAAAAAGAAATAAGAAGATTAGGTTTTCATCATGACGATATTTTTAAAAATCAATATGTTGACCCAATGTTAGAAAAATATAAATATAAAAACCTAGAAGAAATGTATGCAGCAGTAGGATTTGGTGCAAATTCACCTGTAAAAGTGATTGCTAGAGTTTTACAAGAATATCGTAAAGAACATGAAGAAATAAACATAGAAGAAACAATAAAAGAGCTAAGCAAAGGAATAAGAGAAAAGAAAGTAAAACCATCAAATTCTGGTGTTGTTGTAAAAGGAATTGATAATTGTTTAGTAAAATTATCAAAATGTTGTAATCCACTACCAGGAGACGAAATTGTAGGGTATATTACAAAGGGAAGAGGAGTATCAGTACATCGTAAAGATTGTGTTAATGTTAAAGATTTATTAATAGAAGAAAACAGAATGATAGATGTTGAATGGTATAAAGAAGCAAAAGAAACATATCAGGTAGAAATTGAAATATTGGCAAATGATAGAAGTGGACTACTAGTAGATACACTAAGTGCTTTAAAAGAAACTAAAGCAAAACTTATGGGAGTAAATACAAAAACAACAAAAGAAAGAATTGCCATTATGGATGTATCAGTTGAAATAGAAAATATAGAAGAATTAGATAAATTACAAAAAGCAATAAGGAAAGTAGATAGTGTATATGAAGTAAGAAGAAAACATTAAGGAGGATAAAATATGCAAAAAACAGAACCAAGAACTTTATCTGGATTTATGGAATTATTACCAAATGAACAAATTTTATTTGACCAAATGAAAAAAACAATTGAAGATACATATCAGCAATTTGGTTTTTTACCTATTGATACGCCAATTATTGAGTTATCAGAGGTATTACTAGCAAAAGCTGGTGGAGAAACTGAAAAACAAATATATCGTTTTCAAAAAGGAGATACAGACCTTTCTTTAAGATTTGATTTAACTGTTCCATTAGCTAAATATGTAGCAAAAAATTATGGAAATTTGAGTTTCCCTTTTAGAAGATACCAAATTGGAAAAGTATATAGGGGAGAAAGAACACAGAAAGGAAGATTTCGCGAATTCTATCAATGTGATATTGATATTATAGGAGATGGAGAGTTAAGTATTTTAAATGATGCAGAATTACCAAGTATTATATATACCATATTTAAAAAATTAGGATTTGAAAAATTTACAATATGTATCAATAACCGTAAACTTCTAAATGGACTATTTGAAGAAATTGGGCAAAAAGAAAATAGCATAGAAATTTTAAGAATAATTGATAAAATAGAGAAAATTGGAAAAATTTCGGTTATTGAAGAATTAAAAAAACTTGAGATAAATCCAGAAAATATAAATAAAATAATTACCTTTATAGAAATAGAGGGAACAAATGAAGAGAAACTAGAAAAACTAGAAAAATTAAATATTAAAAGTGAACAATTTATTAAAGGTTTAGAGGAAATAAAACAAACGCTTAAGTACATTGGAATATTTGGTGTACCAGAACAAAACTATAAATTAGATTTAACAATAGCAAGAGGACTTGATTATTACACAGGAACAGTTTATGAAACATTTTTAAATGATTATAGAGAACTAGGAAGTGTATGCTCAGGTGGAAGATATGAAAACTTAGCAGATTATTATACAGATAAAAACTTACCAGGTGTAGGCATATCTATTGGGTTAACACGTTTATTCTATAAATTAAATGAATTACAATTGATTAAGGCAAAGCAAAAATCAATTTCTAAAATACTAATTATACCAATGCTAGAAGATTTGGAAAAACCAATTAAATTAGCAACAGAATTGAGAAATTTAGATATTAAAACAGAAATATATTTAAGTGATAAAAAATTAAAAACAAAAATGAAATATGCTGATAAATTACAAATTCCATATGTAATTGTAATAGGTGAAGATGAAATACAAAACGAAAAAGTAAAAATCAAAGATATGCAAAAAGGAGAAGAAATATCAGCTAAATTTAATTCAAATGACATTGCTGAAAAATTGACAATTAGCTAAAAAAATGATAAAATATACATAATATCCTTGATGGGATTTGTTATATAGTAACCTACCAATAATACATCATAGAAAAAGCAGGAGGAAGAAAAAATGAAGGCTATATTTTATATTTTTAATGTTTTATGCATTATGGGGTTGATATTTTCCATGATGGATCAACAGCTTCTGGAAGAAGTAGGCAAAAAAAGCATTTTAGCTATAGTAATGATTACAAGTGCTTATGATTTTGCAAATGGTAATTATATTACAGCAGTATTATTAGTTTTTCTGTGTATACTAATCTGTTCAGAAAAAATTCGGAAATTGGTTTGCCAAGGAGAAGAAGAAAAAGGAATTGCCTATAATATTACTTCAACAGTGTTTGTCATTTTGAGTATAGCAGTATATATGCATAACTTAGTTGTAATGGTACAAAGTATAGGTGGGTTACTAAGACAGCTTTATAATGCTGTTATATAGAAAAAGCCGGGCTTTATATAAAGTCCGGCTTTTCTATCTATATAATAATGTAATTACATTTCCATTTTTTTCAATAAAACCTTCGTCACGCAAAGACTTCAATTCTCTCATCATAGCACTCCTATCTACACTTAAGTAATCGGCTAAATCGGTTAAAGAAAAAGGTAATTTGAAGGACTTACTTAAATTTCTTGTAGATAGAATTGAAAAATATCCAATTAATTTATCTCTTGTAGAACGCTTAGTTAATAATTCAATTCGGCTATTTAAAATGGTTACTTTATGCAAAATAAGTTCTGCTAAATTATCACTTAAAGTTTGATGAAATTTACAATTTGCTTTACACTTGTTTTTTAAATTATCATATACTAGAAAAATAACATCACAATCTTGTCTAGCTCTTACAAATAGTTCATTGTTTGTTGTAATACTATAAAAAACTTCACCAAAAATATCGTTTTTTGTAAAATGCTCAACAATAGTTTTATTTCCATTATAATCATATCTAATTAAATCAGCTTCTCCGACTTACTAAAATACAAACTTGATTTCTTTTAGCAATATAAGTAGTAATTGTTTCATTCTTTTTAAAATGTTTATGCTGAACTTTAGTACAATGTTTTTCATAATCGTTAATAAAACTTGAAACACTTGGAAAATCCATGAAAATTCACCCCAAACAAAATGTCACAGAAATGTAACAAACTTGTAATAAAATCGTAAAAATCCACAAAACTTACAGTTTTCGAAAAAATAAAATTTCAAAATTAGTATAACATTTTTTTGTTGTTTTTGCAACAGATTTTTCTTTTTTTAGATATATAATATATCCATACTAAAATAGAAGGGGGATAACAATGAAAGTAATAAAAAGAGATGGAAGAGCTGTAGATTATGATAGAACAAAGATTGAAGTAGCTATTGAAAAAGCCAATAATGAAGTAAGAGGAAAAGAAAAAGCATCTAAGTCAGATATTAAAGAAATGATAGAATATATAGAAAGTTTAGATAAGAAAAGAATGCTTGTAGAAGATATACAAGAT
>CANQOU010000115.1 GCA_947625565.1 uncultured Clostridia bacterium | reverse complement strand
ATTGAACACCTAATTCTATTGTTTTAACTTTATATTTTTTTAGTCTTTTTAATATTGTTCTATTTATGCAGTCTGGTCTTGTAGAAATCCTTATACTATCTACTTTCCCTTCTTTTACATATTCATAAGCTGTAGAAAGTAATTGTTCTTGTTTTTCTTCATCTATTGCTGTGAAACTTCCACCAAAAAAGGCAATTTCTATCTCTTTTTCTCCTTCTTTGTTTTGGATTTCCTTTAAAATTTCATCTATAATTTCTTTGACTTTTTCTTTAGTCATTTGTTCTTTTTGTCCACTAATTGATTTTTGATTACAAAATATACAATCATTTGGACATCCTAAATGTGGCACAAATACAGGTATAATATATTTTTCTTTCATTGTTTCACTCCTTGCCTATAATTATTTCATTTCTTCTAGTGCTTTTCTTGCTGCTTCCATTTCTGCTTGTTTTTTGCTTTTACCTTTACCTTCAGCTAATTTTTTACCTTCTACTGAAACTTCTGCTTCAAAAGTTTTATCATGGTCTGGCCCACTTTCTTTTATAATTGAATATGAAATCTTTATATTCCCATTTTTTTGTAATTTCTCTTGTAGCACCGTTTTATAGTCTTTATCTCCAACATGTGTAGTTGCAATTTCTATTTCATCTTTTAAATTTTCTATAATAAATTTTGTTGCTGGCTCTATTCCTCCATCTAAGTATATTGCTGCAATAACTGCCTCTACACTATCTGCTAAAATTGCTGGCCTTTCATTTCCTTTTGCAATTTTTTCTGATTTTCCTACATACAAGAAATCACTAAAATTATGTCGTTTGCCTATTTTATATAAGCTTTCTTCACATACGACTGTTGCTCTAACTTTAGTCATTTCTCCTTCTTTTAGCTTTTGATAGTTTGAATATAAATACTGGCTTGATACAAATTCTAATATGCTATCTCCTAAAAATTCTAGCTTTTCATTACTTGGTATGTTGTATTCATATGCATATGAGGTATGAGTTAAGGCATTTTTTAAAAGCTTTATATCCGTAAATCTATATCCTATTTTTTCTTGTAATTTGTCTAAATCTTTTTCCTGCATATATTTTTTTCCTCCTTTGAGTTTATTATATACTATTTTACAAATTTTGCAATAGATTTTTTCTAAAAATCTATGGACAAGTTCGACATATTAGTATATAATAGTATTGAATATTTATTAAGAAGGAGAGGAATTTCATATGTCTAACAAAAATGGGTATTTTGATTCTAATAATAGACAATTGACAGATGTGTTTAGGGAATTACAAGAAACACGTCTTCAATATGAAGCTCAAAATGCAAAAAAGCCACAAAAAGTACATAAAGTTCAAAAATTTTCATATCAAAGTTCTCATAGAAAAACCATTAGTATATCAGTTATATTGATGATTTTAATTTGTGCTATGATTATAGCTTTTTGTTGGTCAACTTCTATTTCAGCAAAAGATGATTCTATTGAGTTATATTCCCCTTTGGCTGATATCAATCAAAGTGCTGTTTCAATAGAAATAAATCGCCATCGTTTAAATGCTCATAATATTATTACTTCAAATGCTGCTCTAGAAGTAGTTAAAGAGCAAGTAATTGAAGAACGTGATATTCCTTTTGATACATTATATACAGAACGTTCTATTCTACCAAAAGGCGAAAAGGTCGTTTTACAAGAAGGTGTAAATGGTAGAAAAAATGTTACTTTAATACGATCATATCAAAATGGTGAATTATCAAATGAAACAATTTTAACTGAACAAAAAACTATGGATTATGTTCCACAAATTGTTGATATTGGTACTTCTGAATTTTTAGCAAAAATAAAATCACATTTAAAAGATACTTTATATTTAACAAAGGGGTCTACTTTACGCGAAAATCCAGCAGATGATGCTAAAGAAATTGTTGAAATAGATAAATATCTTGATGTTGTTTTATTAGATTTACCATCTGAGCAATGGTGCAAGGTTTCTTTCGAGGATGTAGAAGGATATTTACCTACAAGTTGTTTGACTTCTGCTACAGTTTCTCCTACTATGCCTGAAAAGAATCGTATTCAAAAATTGGTTGTAAATTTAGATATTGATATGCCTTTAAATCAATCTTCTGGTTTAACCTTATCTGATTTTAAGAAAATCTTTACAGGTTTGCCTAATGATAAAAATAATATTTTTGAGGACAACTATGAAGTATTTTATAAATTAGATAAGAAATATAAAATAAATGGTATATTCTTAGCATCTATAGCAATTCATGAAAGTGGTTGGGGTAGCTCACAAATTGCTGATGATAAAAAGAATTTATTTGGATATGGTTCTTATGATAGGTCTCCATATGAATCTTCTTATGAATTTGATACATATGAAGAAGGAATGGAATTAGTTGCTAAGGTACTAGTAAAATATTATCTTAACCCTGCTGGTACAAAAATTTATGATAATGAAAGGGCTACTTCTACATATTATAACGGACCTACAGTTAGTGATGTAAATATTCGTTATGCTAGTGACCCTGAATGGCATACAAAAGTTTATAGCTATATGGAAATGTTATACAAACGATTAGAAAAATAAGGAGGAAGTATAGTGAATATTCCTAAAATTAAGATTAAGCATACAAAGTTAGCTTTTACAATATTAACTATTGTACTATTACTTTGCATCCTTACTTATTCCTATATTTTCTATATTGGCTATTGTAAAGATAATTTTATAAATGATTCTTTAAAAATTGCACAACAAAATGAAATTTCCGTTTTTAAAGTAAATCGTATTTTACTATATAGTAGCGGAAGTGCTATTGACAATAGCAATGATAATTCTTTGCAAGATTTAGATATTTGTCAATATACAGATTTGGCAATTTACATTGATAATACCTCTTCTATTTCTGAATTGACTTCAAAAAATACTGTTAAAGAATTGTGGATTGATAACATTCGTATTTCAACAACAAATCCAGAAGTTGGTACTCAAGTTTTAAATTATAAAGATTTAAATACTTTTGGTACATTTGGAAATTTGTCTAGTGCTCCTGCTGGTAGAATTGATTTTAAAATTGTTAATACAAATGAAGAAAATGAAGCTGCTGATTATACTTCACCTACATTTTATACGGATTGTTCTAATCCAATATCTTTAGGATATTTGAATAGAAGTATAGTTAAAAATTATTCTATACATGATGATGTAAATTCTGTTGTATTTAATGGAAAAATTTTAGGGCAGGCAGGTGTTGATTTAGCAAATTTGGATGCTTCTTTGTTATTTGATATTCATATTAAAAATTATGATGATGATACTTTTGTATATCATGCAAATATTGATATTAAATTAAATACAGAGTCTAAGGAAATTTTAGGAGGTTATTTGTATCAGTCAAGAAATAATACGTCTGGTAGCGAATATATCTTCTTCCAAGAGCTTTCATAAAATAAAAAGTTTTATGGGAAATATCTCATAAAACTTTTTATTTTAGTTTTTGTATATTTTTATATTTTCATTATAAATCTTTTAATTATTTTTTGTTTGAGATATAAATGGAGACATTAGTTTAATTTGTTCTATTTTAACTTTTTTTCTACCTATTCATATAGTCCCTCTGGCATTTTTGAAGTATAGATAATTCCATTTTCTGTATTTTCATAAGAGCAATAATCTTTTTGTTCTAATTGCATATTGATACATGTATTATTATATACTACTGTAACTTCTCGTAAAATCATAATATTTACTGCTTCTTCAGCTGGTAATGGTGTTAATTCTTCTATACATCTATTTATTTTCTCTATATCTTCATCTGAAGATGCATTAACATGCTTAAGCTCTTTTATTGCTCCACTCTGTTCATATTGTGTAATTTTAATACTATTTACAATAGTTTTATCATCATCATTTTTTTTAGTTAGGAAAAAAGTTAAAATTGCAATAAGTATAATTACTATTATAGCAATAATTATAATTAGTTTTCTTTTTTCATATGTTACCTCCTTGTATAATAATGTTAAGTTAAGAAAAATAACTTAACATTTATTTTTTTCTATGAGTTTTTTCATAA
>CANQOU010000114.1 GCA_947625565.1 uncultured Clostridia bacterium | reverse complement strand
GCAATGTACTCGAAAATTTCTTTTGCACGTTTTGATATACTATTATCAAATACTTCTCTACGATATTTTACTACAAGTACAAGATGATAATGTAACAAAAATACTGAATATGCATTACTATCTAGTTTCATAAAGAAAATCTCACTTGTTATTTACTCGATTGAAAACATAATAATACATTTTTTACAATATGTCAACATAAAAATTGCAATTCATCTCACTACCTTAGAGGTAGGAGACTTCTTGCCTAGATAAGTTAAATTTATTCTACGCTTAGTTTACCATTACATCTTGCACATCTATATTTTTGTATAAAATTTTTGCAAATTCTATTTCTATAAAATATTTGACCACAAGTTTTGCATTGAACTTTATATTTATATGTTATATTTTCTTGATATTCAATATTACTTCTTCCATAATCCTCTTTTTTATTTCCTACTGTTTTTATATCATATCCTAATTTATCACTAATATATTTTGCATATTTTTTGAATTCTTTGCCATGATTATTACAATTTGGTATGCAATGAATTAATTCGTGAATTATTGTATTTTTTATAATATTTTCATTTAACTGCATAACCCATCCACTAATTTCTATCTTATGGTTTTTATATTTTGCGTATTTTATAACTTTTTTTCTTCCTCTTTTTTCAATATATCTAGTAGTTACATCTGGTTCTTCTTGCTTACACACTCCATATCTTTTTTTACTTCTATTAGATAATACTATTTGAATTGTTCCAAACTCATTTTCATTTTGGAAATCAATTCCTATTTGTTTTAACTCTTGTAAACATTCAAAATATATTTTTTGTAACTGTTCTTCCATTCTTTCTCCCTTTATTTTTTTAGTCTACCAAAAAAAATCAAAAATGCAAGTCAGACTATTTAATTTTTAATATTTTTATGATATATTAACTTTGTTGGAGGTGGTATTATGGATAAGTATATGAAAAAAGCTTCTTCACTTGCAATACATGGTATAGAAGAAAAACAAGGTGGTCCTTTTGGTGCAGTTATCATAGATAATAATGGAAATATTGTTGGTGAAGGAAATAATCGCGTACTAAAAAATTTAGACCCTACTGCACATGCTGAAATTGTTGCAATTCGAGATGCTTGTCAAAATTTACATACGAATGATTTATCCGGTTGTACATTATATACGACATGTGAACCTTGTCCTATGTGTCTTTCTGCTATTATATGGTCTAATATAAAGACATATTATTTTGGATGTACTAGAAAAGATGCAGATAATATTGGGTTTAGAGATGATTTATTATATGAGTATTTAAAAGATTCCTCAAAACATTCAGATTTAGTGAAAGCTATTCCTCTTGATAGAGAAAATTGTCTTTCAATTTTTAAAAAATATGTAGATAATAATGGTATAATATATTAAAAGGACGGATTTTCCGTCCTTTTAATAATACTTTTTGTAATAAACATACAAGGCTATAGCCATTACAATGTCTGTAATAATTGAAATGGTATCCCAAGCAAGTACATCAGCAATTAAAGTAATTATTAGCATATATTTGGCAAAACAGTAATACTTGTCTTTCCACTGCTTTACAAAATAGTTATATAATGCTAATATTCCAAATACCATTGATACTATTTTAATTATCTTATAAGAAATAAAACTAATCAATGTACTGCTTGATATAAAAATTGCTACGAATATTCCAACAACAACTACTACGATATTTTTGGTGTTTCTTCTTGTCATGTCTATACTCCTTCTAATCCAATTTTGGATATTTGAATGTTTAACTACCGGTTACTATAAAATTTTATCATATATACTTAAAATTTTCAAATTTACATTACAACTACAACATTTACAACTCCTTTATTTTCTTCTAGCCTAACTACATCTTTTACTTCTACATCATTAACTGTAATTTTTGAAATTCCTGTACTTTTTCCATTTGGATTTTCTACTACAATATTATATAAAGTATTTTTCCATTTATATCTGACACTATATGTGCGCCATTCTTTTGGAATACATGGTTTAATTGTCAATATATCATTTTGCACATTTAGTCCTAAAATATATTCTATCCCTGCTTTATAATACCAACTGGATGACCCTGTATACCAAGTCCACCCCCCTCTTCCTGCTAAATTGCTTGCTCCATAAATATCTGCTGGTATTACATATGGTTCAACTTTATATTTTTTTGCCATTTCTTTAGTTCTACTATGCTCAATAGGATTTATCATTTTATATAATTCAACTGCTTTATCTCCAAAGCCTAATAATGCTTCTGCAATAATCACCCAAACTGCTGCATGAGTGTATTGTCCTCCATTTTCTCTAACACCGTGGTAGGTATGCTTTTATATATCCAGGTTCTAGTTTTCCTTTTTCAAATGGTGGATCTAATAATTTGATAATACCATTTTCTCTATCTACTAAATGATTTTCTAAACTTTCTAAAGAAATATATTTTTTGTCATTATCTCCGGCCTCTGAAATTGTTGCCCAGCTTTGTGCAATACTGTCAATTCTGCATTCTTCATTTTCCATACTTCCTAAAATTTTACCATCATCTGTATATGCCCTCTTATACCATCTACCATCCCATCCATTAGTATTAAGCGCTTTCTTTAAGTTCTGCTTGATTTTTTCATATTTCTCCACATATTCTGTATCTCCTCTTTTTTGCATAATTGGAATAAATTTATTTAAAATACTGTATAAGAAAAATCCTAGCCATATGCTTTCTCCTTTTCCCTTATTTCCAACTTTATTCATTCCATCATTCCAGTCTCCAGAGCCTATTTTAGGCAAACCATTTTCTCCAAAAACTAAGCTTTTTTCAATTGCTTTTATACAATGTTCATAAATTGTTCCTGTTTTTTCTCCTTCTCTATATTCATCATACTTTTCGTCTTGTCCTTCTTGCAATATTTCACCTTTTAAATATGGTGTTTGAATTTCTAGAATCTCTTCGTCACCTGTAAAGGCAATATATTCTAGAGTAACATACACAAGCCATAATAAGTCATCTGAAAATCTAGTTCTAATTCCTCTTCCTGTTTCTTCATGCCACCAATGTTCAACATCTCCTTCTTCAAACTGGTGCTTGCTATGTTTTATGATTTGATTTTTTAAATATTGTGAATCAATATATTTTAATCCTATTGTATCTTGTAATTGGTCTCTAAAGCCAAAAGCTCCACCTGACTGATAATATCCTGTTTTAGCTATTAGTCTACTTGTAATTGTTTGATAAACTACCCATCCATTTAATAATATATTTATAGATTCAATCGGAGTAGATACTTGAAGTTTTTCTAATTTTGCTCTCCATTCAGTTTTTACTCGTTCTAATTCTTGCTTACAATTTTGAATTTTACTATATTTATAGCTATTGTTTTTGCTATCTAGTATATTTTCTTCTGTTCCTAGCAATATAGTAATTTCTTTTTGTCCAAAGCTCTCAATTTCTACTTCAATTTCATATGCTATACAACTACTACCTCCTAGACTGTTTTCATTATTAAGAATCGCTTTTTTTATTCCATCTGGATTTGATATTCCTCCTTGTCCAAGAAAGAAATTTTTATCGCCTGTATATGATTTTATTTGTTCACTACTTGAAACATAAGTTACATTTGGAAATTCACTATTATATAAATTTTGTGCTAAAATTGTGTTACTATTTTTATCAAATTGTAAATTTATATACTCTGAAATTTTTTGTTCATCCTCACCCAAAACAGGTTTTGTATAATAATAGATTTTTAATTTTTTCCTGTTTGGTGTTGTATTTTTTAGTGTAAGAATTTGTACTTTGACACTATCTTCTTTTGGAACAAAAACTTTTAACTCTTGCTCTAATCCATCACTTTTATGTTTATAAATACAATATCCAAAACCATATATTACATTATAGTAATTGTTATCTGGCATAGGATTTAATCCTAATGACCAAGCCTTTTTTGTTTCAATATCTTTTAAATAAATTACTTCTGATGGAATATCATAATTTGGCATATTTGCCCAAGATGTTACTCTATTTAGTCTACTATTTTTATACCAAGTATATCCACCCATATTTTCTGTAA
>CANQOU010000113.1 GCA_947625565.1 uncultured Clostridia bacterium | reverse complement strand
AGAACTTCTCCTTTATATATCCAAACTTTTACACCAATTTTTCCATATGTTGTATCTGCTTCTGCAAATCCATAATCAATATCAGCTCTTAAAGTTTGTAGTGGTATATTTCCCTCTTTATAGAATTCAGTTCTTGCCATGTCAGCTCCACCTAATCTTCCTGATACAGCTGTTTTTATTCCTAATGCTCCTGCTTTTGTTGCTTTTTGCATACATTGTTTCATTGCACGTCTAAATGAAATTCTTCTTTCTAGTTGACCTGCAATATTTTCTGCTACTAATTGTGCATCTGTGTCTATGTTTTTTACTTCAACGATATTTAAGTTTACATCTTTTCCAATTAGTTTTATTAGCTCTTGCTTCATTTCTTCTGCTCCTGCTCCACCTTTTCCGATTACGATTCCTGGTTTTGCACTATATAGATTTACTTTAACGGCTTTTGCAGTTCTTTCGATTTCAATTTTAGAGATACCTGAAGCATATAGTTTTTTCTTTAAAAATTTACGGATTTTTTGGTCTTCTACTAAATAATCTGAAAAGTTTTTAGAATCTGCATACCATCTTGAGTTCCAATCTTTTATGATTCCAACTCTAACACCTGTTGGATGTACTTTTTGTCCCATATCCTCTTAATCCTCCTTCTCTCTTAATACGATTGTTAAATGACTTGTTCTTTTTCTAATTCTAACTGCTGATCCCTTTGCAGCTGGTCTAATTCTTTTTAATGTTGGTCCTTGATTTGCATATATTTCAGCAACATATAAATTTTGTGCTTTCATATCATGGTTATTTTCTGCATTTGCAATTGCTGATTTTAATAATTTTTCTATAATTTCTGATGACGCTTTTGGTGTGAATTTTACAATTGCTAGTGCTTCATCAACCTGTTTACCTCTTATTAAATCTGCAACAATTTTTACTTTTCTAGCAGATATTCTTGCATATTTAAGAGTTGCTTTTGCTTGTTTTACAGCGATTTCTTGTTCTTGCACTTTATTTACCTCCTTAACACATATTTACGCTATTTTATTTTGTTACTTTAGTTGTTTTTTCTCCAGCATGACCTTTAAATGTTCTTGTTGGAGCAAATTCTCCTAGTTTATGTCCAATCATTTCTTCTGTTATATAGATTGGAACATGTTTTCTTCCATCGTGTACAGCTATTGTGTGTCCTACCATTTGTGGATATATTGTTGATGCTCTTGACCATGTTTTTAGAACATCTTTTGCACCTGTTTCGTTCATTGCTTCTATTCTCTTTAATAATTTTTCTTCTACAAATGGTTTTTTCTTGCTTGATCTAGACATATACTATTTCCTCCTCTTCACAATGAATTTATTTGTATTTTTCTTTTTGTTTCTTGTTTTGTATCCTAGAGCTGGTTTACCCCAAGGTGTTAATGGTCCAGCGTGTCCAATTGGTGCTTTACCTTCACCACCACCATGTGGGTGGTCTACTGGGTTCATAACAGAACCTCTTACTTCTGGTCTCCATCCCATATGACGTTTTCTTCCTGCTTTACCTATTTTTACATTTTCATGTTCTGTATTTCCTATTACACCTATTGTTGCTCTACATTTTGCTAAAATAAGTCTCATTTCTCCAGAAGGAAGTCTTACATGTGCATATTTACCTTCTTTTGCCATTAGTTGTGCACTTTGTCCTGCTGCTTTTACTAATTTTCCTCCTTGTCCTGGATTTATTTCAATATTGTGAATTAGTGTACCTACTGGAATACCATTTATTGGCATACAGTTTCCTGGTTTAATATCTACTGATTCTCCAGATATAACTTTGTCACCATCTGTTAATCCTTGTGGTGCTAAGATGTACGCTTTTTCTCCATCTTCATATTGAATCAATGCAATATTTGCACTTCTGTTTGGGTCATATTCGATACCCAAAATTGTTGCTTCCATATTATCTTTTTTTCTTTTAAAATCAATAATTCTATATTTTTGTCTGTTTCCTCCACCTTGATGTCTTACTGTTATTCTACCATATGAATTTCTTCCTGCTTTTTCTTTTTTCTTTGCTAATAAAGATTTTTCAGGAGTTTTCTTTGTTATTTCTGCGAAATCTGATACTGTCATATTTCTTCTTGATGGTGTATATGGTTTAAAATGTTTCATTCCCATTTTTATTTCTCTCCTTTATTATTTTATTGTGGATTTTTTCCTGTTCCACATACAGATATTCTTTATTTTCCTGGTATTTTCCAGATATTTTTTCTTCTTTTATGCTCCCATAAATTCTTCTATAGAGTCTTTATATTTTTTAGAAGTTTTTTCTTCTTTTCCACCTTTTGTAAGATATGTGCTTTCTTGTGGATTTGTATCAATTTTTACAATTGCTTTTTTCCAGTCTGAAGTTTTTCCTACATGATAACCTACTCTTTTACTTTTTCCATTTACATGCATTGTGCTTACTTTTAATACTTTTACATTAAACAATTTTTCTACTGCTTGTGCTATTTCAACTTTTGTTGCCTTTGGGTTTACTTTAAAAGTATATTTTCCTTCTTGTAATCCATCATTACTTTTTTCAGTAACGATTGGTTTAATTATGATTTCTTCTGCTAACATTATGCATACACCTCCTCTAATTTTTTAACGGTGTCTAATGGTAATATAAGGTTAGTGTATTTTAATAAATCAAATACATTTATATTATTTAGTAAAATTGTTTTAACCCCTTCTATATTTCTTGCAGACATAAATACATTGTCATTTTTTTCTGGTAAAATAATCAATGTTTTTCCTTCTACTTTTAAATCTGCTAATACTTTTACCATTGTTTTTGTTTTAATTTCTTTTACTTCTAATTTATCTAATACTGTTAATTCTTTTTCTAGTACTTTAGAACTTAAGATAGATTTAATTGCTAATCTTCTTTCTTTTTTATTAACAGCATATCTATATGAGCGAGGTTTTGGTCCTAATGCAATACCACCTTTTATCCATTGTGGTGCTCTAATACTTCCTTGTCTTGCTCTACCTGTTCCTTTTTGTCTCCATGGTTTTTTACCACCACCACTAACTTCTGCTCTTGTTTTTGTACTTTGTGTACCTTGACGTTGATTTGCTAAATAATTAACTAGTACACTATGTACAATTTCTTTATTTGGTTCTATTCCAAAAATACTGTCTGCTAATTCTACGTCGCTTACTTTTTTTCCTTTCATATCATAAACATCTATTTTAGGCATTTTTTGTTCCTCCTTCCTTCTTAGTTAGTAGCCTTTACAGCTGTTTTTATTTTTAAGATAGCTCCTTTTGCTCCTGGAACACTACCTTTTACTAATATAACATTTTTGTCCATATCAACTCTTACAATATCTAAATTTTGGATTGTAACAGTTTCTCTTCCCATATGACCTGGTAACTTTTTACCTTTAAATACTCTACCTGGTGTTGAAGTTGGTCCCATTGAACCTGGTCTTCTATGATACATTGAACCATGTCCCATAGGTCCTCTATGTTGTCCATGTCTTTTAATAACACCTTGGAATCCTTTTCCTTTTGTTGTTCCTTGAATGTCAACTTTTTCTCCAGCTTGGAAAATGTCGGCTTTAACTTTGTCTCCAACTTTATATCCTTCAACTGTTTCTAATCTAAATTCTCTTAAATGTTTTTTAGCTGTCAATCCTGCTTTTGCAAAATGACCTTTTTCTGGTTTGTTGATATGTTTGTCTTTTACTTCACCATATCCTAATTGAATACTATTGTATCCATCTGTTTCTACTGTTTTTACTTGTGCTACAACGTTTGGTGTAGCTTCAATAACGGTTACTGGAATTACATTTCCTTTTTCATCAAATATTTGTGTCATTCCTATTTTTTTACCGATAATTCCTTTTTTCATGTTTTCCTCCTAACTATTGGCTGATATTTTATTTTGCATTTTTTCAAATGTAATATCAGCTTGGTTTTGATTCGTTCCTCACGAACTTATATTATTATGTTTGCAACTTTTTTGCTTCGCTCAAGTTGCATAAGTTGTAAGTAACGTTCGTTCCTCACGAACTTACAACTTAATTTCTATGTCAACACCTGCTGGTAATTCTAATTTCATTAGACTATCAACTGTTTTTTGTGTTGGGTATAGAATGTCAATAACTCT
>CANQOU010000112.1 GCA_947625565.1 uncultured Clostridia bacterium | reverse complement strand
TTCTTTTGATTGAAATAACTGTATTGTCAGGATTTGTTACTGCTTGACGTTTTGCAATTTGTCCTACTAATCTTTCACCATTTTTAGAAAAAGCAACAACAGATGGTGTTGTTCTATTTCCTTCTGCATTTGGTATAACTACAGCTTCTCCTCCTTCCATAACTGATACACATGAATTTGTTGTTCCTAAGTCAATTCCTATAATTTTTCCCATTTTAAATTCCTCCTAATATATTTTTTTAATTTAATAACAATTTTAATTTTTAAATTCGCTAATTATATCTATTAGCTTTTCTATAATTCTTTTGTTATTTTCTATAAATTCTTTTGTAACTTTATTTTTCCAATCTTCTTCTGTCATTTTAGAAAGTTTTCTATTTGACAGTTCTTTGTATCCTATTTCTTCTCCAAACCAATATGGTTTTTCAAATTCTTTTGCTTTTGTTTTATTTTCAAATTCAACTTCTACTGTCAAAAAGTCTTGTAAATATCCGTCATAGATATCTATTTCTGCTTTCAAACAATTATCAATTGGTACAACTATTCTTGTTTTTTGTATTTCATTATTTATCTTATTTTTCTTTAATTTATCATATTGTTCTTTAGTTATATATTTTTCTATTTCATATTTTTGTGAAATTTGATAATTGTTATCAGATTTAATATTCCCATTTGTTTTAGTAGTATATACATAATTTACTTTTGTTTCTTTTCCACAAGTTGAAGTTTGTTTTCTTAATCTAATAAGTGTAAATCCATCATCATATATAAAGGTCTGCTCAATTTTAGTAATCGTTTCTATTTTTAAGTCTTTTGGTAGTTCTTTAAGTTCATATTTTCTTTCTATTTCCTGCTTCATTAGTTTGCTACCACCACCATAGAATGTCTAATTACCTTTGTCCCTATTTTATAGCCCTTTCTATATTCTTGCACAATTTCTTTTTCTCCCTTTGTTTCATCTTGAATACTTGATACTGCTTCATGTAATTCTGGGTCAAAAGTCTCTCCTACTGTTTTGATTTCTTCTACACCTTTTGCCTTTAGTGTATCTTGGAATTGTTTTAATACTAATTCAATTCCTTTTTTTAATTCTTCATCTTTTGTTTCTACCTTTACTGCATTTTCTAAGTTGTCTAATATGGGTAATATATTTCCAATGATGTCTGCCAAAATCATGTTATATAAATTGTCTCTTTCTTTTTGGCTCCTCTTTTTGTGATTTTCAAATTCTGCCAATACTCTTTTATATCTGTCTGTAAGTTCGTCTAATTCTTGTTGCATTGGCTCAACATTTTTTGTGCTTTCCTCTTTTTCTTTTACTTCCTCTTTTTTTTCTTGCTCTGCCATTATTTTCTCCTTTCTTTACATATCTTTTTCATTTAATTTTTTGCTAATATATTTCATTACAGATATTACTTTTGAATAGTCCATCCTTTTCGGTCCTATAATTCCAATAGTTCCTAAATCTTTGTTTCCAACCTTGTGTTTAAATGTAATAATACTAAAATCTTTTAATTGTTCTTTCTCATTTTCGTCTCCTATATATACATTTATATCTTTTGCGAATCCTGTATTTAACATATCTGCCATAAGGTCTTTTTCATCAATAATATTTATAAAATTTTTGGCAACAGTTAAGCTATTAAATTCTGGCAAGTCAAAAGCTTTATTGGCCCCTTCTAAATATATGTGTCTTTCTTCTTGTAAAACTTTTTTGATTTGTTCAATAATAGGTTTAATAACTTTTACACTATATTTCATCTCATTTATTAAATAATCTTGTAGAGGTATATCAATAATCTCTAGTGGTTGATTTTTTAATTTCTTGTTGAACATATAGTTTATAGTTTCTACTTGTTTTTCCGTAATATCTTCATCAAATTTTATAATCGTTTCTTTTACCAATCCTGTATTTGTTAAAATAATTGCCATTAACATACGGCTTCCTAATAATACAAACTTAATTTCTTCTATGCATTGTGTATCTGTGCCTGGCCCAATTGCTACTGTTGTATAATGTGTAATTTCTGAAATGGTAGTTGTAGTTAGTTTAGTTAGTTCCTCTATTTCATTAACTTTAGTCTCTAATTTTTCACTAATATATTTTATTTCTTCTACACTAATATTATCATCTCTTAGTAATTCGTCTACATAGTAGCGATATCCTTTTTCTGATGGTACTCTGCCACTTGATGTATGTGTTTTTTCTAGATATCCTGCTTTTTCTAAATCTGCCATTTCATTTCTTATTGTTGCACTACTGTAATTTAATTCTTCTTTTCCGTGTTAATTGATTTGAGCTAATTGGTTCTGCTGTGTTAACGTATTCTTCTACGATAGCTTGTAAGACTTTTTTCTTTCTTTGGTCTAACAATTTTATCACCTCTTTTAGCACTCTTGTTGTTTGATTGCTAATTCTTATATATATTATATCCATTTTTAGCACTTGTCAATACTTTCTGCTAAAATTTTTTGTGAATTTTTTGTGAACATATTTAAAGTAATATTTTTTGAAAAATATTGTAGTTTTTACTTGAATTTATTTCTTTTTTGGTATAGTATATATTAAGTAAAAAAGTATACATAGGAGGATTGGTTATGCCAAGAATTACAAAAGAGCAAAAAGAAGTAGAAAATGTAAAAGAAGAAAAAGCAAAAAAAGCATCAACAGCTAAAAAGACATCAAGTTCAAAAAAAACAGATGCAAAAAAGACTTCTACTAGTAAAAAAGTCACTACTGTTGATAAGAAAGAAACTACAAAAAAAGCACCAGTTAAGAAGTCACCTTCTAAAGAAAAAGAAAGTAGTAAAAAAACTCCTGCTAAAAAGCAGTCCGTAAAAAAAGCATCTAATACTACTAAAAAATCTTCTAAAACTACTTCTAAGAAAACAACTAAAACTGCAAAGTCAAAAAAATTAGAAGCTGATAAAAAAGTTGATATTGTAGAATATTATGACCTACCATATAGATATAATCAAACAGTTGTAAAAATACTTGCTCAAACACCAAACACATTATTTATTTATTGGGATATTTCAGATACTGATAGGGAAAATTTCAAAAAGCAATATGGTGATAACTTTTTTGAAAAAACACATCCTATTCTAATTATTCATAATGATACAAAAAAATATAGTTTTGAAGTAGAAATAAATGATTTTGCAAATTCTTGGTATTTGCAAGTAAATGATACAGATTGTAATTATCGTGTTGAATTAGCTAGAAAGCCAATATATGAATATACTAAAAATGAACCTATTCCTCTACCTGATTATTTTTATATTACTACATCTAATTCTCTTATTTCACCTAATGACCACATTTTATTTACAACAGAAGATTTTTTAATTAGAAATATTAAAACGAATAAATATTATAAAAAATCACTTAAGCAATTAAAAACAAAAAATAGTATGGAAAAAATTTATAATATTCATAATTTATATGAAAAATTATACCAAGAAGAAAGTTATCTTTACGATTTATCAAATCCTTCTTCAGGGAATCCATCTTCTGGTAATTTCCGTATAGGAAAATTTTAAATAGGGTTTTAAATTAGGGATGCGATAATAGGCGTTCCCTTTTCCCTTTAAGGAGTTAATTATGCAAGAGAAAAAAGGATATGTTAGCTTTGTATTACATGCCCATTTACCATTTATACATCATCCAGAAAGTGATGATTATTTAGAAGAATCTTGGTTATATGAAGCAATTTCAGAAACATATATACCACTATTAACTAATTTTCAAAAGTTAGTAGATGAAGGGGTTGATTTTAGAATTACAATGTCTATGACTCCCCCTTTGCTTTCCATGTTAGATAATAAATTACTACAAAAAAAATATATTCATTATTTAGAACAACTAATTGAATTATCAGAAAAAGAAATAAAAAGAACTGCTAATGATGAACGTCTAAATAAATTATCTCATTACTATTATGAACGTTATTCAAATGATTTGCATCTTTTTAAAGATGTATATAATTGCAATTTAATTGAAGCATTTAAGCATTTTCAAGATATTGGTGTTTTAGAAATTATTACTTGTGGTGCAACACATGGATATTTTCCTATTTTATATGTAAATGAAAAAACAGTTAGAGCACAAATTGCTGTTGGAGTACAAACATACGAAAGATATTTTGGAAGAAAACCT
>CANQOU010000111.1 GCA_947625565.1 uncultured Clostridia bacterium | reverse complement strand
CATGCAAATTTTTATCTAACAAATTATTAAAATTTTTTTTTAGAAAAACTATTGACAATTAATAGTTAGTCTTTCTATTTTTTAACCCGTATCCTTTTATGGACACGGGTCAAAGTTTAATCTCCTAAATTAATATGTATTTCTCTTTGCTTTTCTTTTTTTATTTTTTCATATTTTACTCCACATTCATCAAATAACTTTTTGGAAGCTATTGTTCCATCAGTATTTGCATATTTATCTGATAAATAGATAATTTTCTTTATTCCTGACTGTATAATAATTTTAGCACATTCATTACAAGGGAACAAATCTACATATATTTTTGCATCTTCTAAATCTTTTTTACTTCCTCTATAATTTAATATTGCATTCATTTCAGCATGACATACATAAGGATATTTTGTTTCTAAGTTTTGTCCTTCTCTTGCCCAAGGAAATTTATCGTCATCAAACCCATTTGGTGCTCCGTTATATCCAATAGATAAAATTCTGTTATCATTACTAACTATACAAGCTCCTACTTGTGTAGATGGATCTTTACTTCTCATTGCAGACAATTTTGCAATTGCCATAAAGTATTCGTCCCAAGCTAAATAATCTTTTCTTTTTTCTGTTTTCATTGTTACCTCCTTTGATATGTAACAAAATCATATTTTATATTCTCTTGTGCTTTTTTTATTCTTTCTACTTCCTCCCAAGCTGCAATATCAAATTCAGGAAATTTGGTATCTCCTCGAAATTCTTTATCTATTTCTGTAATATACATTTTTTTAGTATATGGCATTAACAAACTATATATTTTTCCACCACCGTATTACAAAGTTTTCCTCTTCACTTTCGATATATTTTTGCAATTCTGATACAGAATGTACCACTTCTACATTTTCTTTTTCTATTTTGTAATTTGGATTTTGAATATAACATGCTTTCTATTTGGTAATATTCTTCCTAAAGATTCAAAAGTTTTTCTTCCCATTATAATTGTATGCCCTGTTGTTAACTCTTTAAATCTTTTTAAGTCTTCTGGTAAATTCCAAATTAAGTTATTGTCTTTCCCTATAATATCATTTTTTGCTTTAGCAACTATGATACTTAACATATTTTTCTCCTTTATATTGCTACTGGTATTCTTCCAATTTTTACTTCTTTATTATAGTCATATCCTTGCAACTCAAAATCTTCTACTTTAAATTGATAAAAATCTTTTGTTGGATTTTTTATAATTAGTTTTGGGTGAACGTCTACACATTCTGCTTCTAAAAGTTTTTCAACTAGTGGAATATGTCTATCATAAATATGACAATCACCAATATTATGTGTTAAAGTTCCAACTTCTAATCCTGCAACTTGTGCAAACATACATAATAAAGCTGAATATTGCATAACATTCCATCCATTTGCTGCTAACATATCTTGAGAACGTTGATTTAATATAAGATGCAATTTTCCACCTTTTACTAACCATTGTGTACCAAATGCACAAGGCTCTAAATTCATATCTTTTAATTCCTCATGATTAAATAGGTTTGTTAACATACGTCTACTTGATGGATCATTTTTTAATAGATATAGTAAGTAATCTACTTGGTCCATCTCTTTTATTCCATCTTTTGTTTTAAATTGATATTTTTTTCCTAATTGATATCCATAAGCTTTTCCAATTGTTCCATCTTCTCCTGCCCATTGGTCCCATATATGAGAATTTAAATCACTTATTTTATTTGACTTTTTTTGCCATATCCACAAAATTTCATCTATTGCATTTTTTATTGTATTTGTGTTATTTCTTAATGTAATCATTGGAAACTCTTTTCCAACATCATATTTATTTTGTACCCCTATAATTGAATAATAATTTGCTTCCTCCCCATCTTGCCATCTTGTACGCACATGTGTCCCTTCAGAAGAATATCCATTTTTTATAATTTCCTTACATGTTTCAATAAATTGTTTATCTGCTTCAGTCATAGTTAGTTCCTCCTTATTCAATTTCTATGAAAAGTATATCATATATATAAATAAATTTCTACATTTTTTGTCAATATTCCCATTTTGGTACAAATTCTTCCTCATGTTCCCCAAGTTCTTGTATATATCCGTTTTCTATTTCAAGTTCATCTATGTAATCTAATACTTCTTGCCATTCTTCTTTAGTTAGTTTTCTATTTAATTTTGGATCTTCTTTTGCTTTATATGTCGGAAAATACTGTGCCATTATACTAACATATACTTCTTTTGGTAAATTAGAAGAAATCCATTCCAAGACTTTTTTTGTATTTTCTATATGATTTGGTAAAACTAAATGTCTTATTATAATTCCTTTTTTCATATTTCCTTGTTCGTCAAAAATTGGTGCTCCTACTTGATTATACATTTCTTTTATTGCATTTGTAGCTATTTCAAAATAGTTATTTATATTAGAAAATTCTTTTGCAATATTATTATCTGAATATTTTAAATCTGGTAAATATATATCTATGTATCCATTTAGTAATTTAATTGTATCTACTGTTTCATATCCATTTGTATTATATACGATTGGTATATTTAGTCCTTTTTGTTTTGCTATTTTTAGTGCTTCAATAATTTGTATTACATAGCTAGTTGGAGTTACTAGATTTATATTTTGCACTTTTCTTTTTTGTTGCTCTAAAAAAATATTAGCTAATTCTTGAATTGAAATTTCTTTTCCTCTTCCTAATTGACTAATTTCATAATTTTGGCAAAACTGACATTGCAAGTTACAGTTTGAAAAAAAGACAGTTCCTGAACCATTTTTTCCACTAATACATGGCTCTTCAAAATGGTGGATGGAATATAAAGCAATTTTTATATTTTCTGTTGCTTTGCATCTTCCTATTTTTCCGTCTAGTCTATTTACTCTACAATTATGAGGACAAATAGAGCATTCTTCTAATTGTTTCATTCCTTACTCCTTATACATGAAATTGGAAATAGTTTGTTTTCTTCTAGTTTTAAATTGATTGTTGTTTTTTCAAATTTATCTATATTTGCTTTCACTTGCTCTATTATTTTATCTTTTCCTTCTGTATTCTTTACATTAGCTATTTCTTCTTCTTGTGTATTTTTTATATGAATCATAAATTCTGTTTCTTCATTTGTTTCTGTGTTGTTTTCTTCTGAATAGTCTTCTATATATTCTATTATTTCTACTTTATATCCTTCTTTTGTTTTTTCTATATTATTTAATAAAAAAGCATCATTGTTACTATCTAATTCAATACTTGTGGCTTGATATGTTTTTTGTCCTGGATTATATAAAAAATTGTCATTTCCTTCTTCTGGAAATTTTTTAGAAAAGTCTTTGCCAAATATTTCTTTTGCTTTTTCTTGGATTTCATCATATAGTATTTCTTCATAAATGTCTAAGTTTTTCTTGACAACCTCCCATATCCATGTTTCTGGTGCATTATTTATTGAGTCAAATGTTGGTAATGCTTCTTGAGTAACTTCTTTCCACATGTATATTTTTGATATATATTGCTCTATATTTGATACCTCCTCTGCTGTTACAATTTTTTCTTTTTCTTGTCTCTGATATATATACATTCCTATAAATATAGCAAGCAATACACATATGATAGCAATTAGCTTTTTCAATTTTTATCATCTCTTTCTTATGTTTTTCATACAGGCGAATTATATCAATTCTATTTTATTTTTTCAACATATTTTTGTCTTTTTTCTAAATTTACCTTTAGTTTATTTTGTACAAAAAAGTAGTTCTATTCGAACTAATTTTGGTGCAATTGACCTAGATATATTTTAGATTATTCTCCTTTATTTTTATATTTTCTTCAAGCTTTTCTTATTTTCTTTTTCTAATTGTTTTAAACTCTTTTGGGGTGTAGGTAAATCTTCTGGCATTGTTCCACCATTCTTTGCAATTACTTCTCTAATATTTTTTCCAATATTATAATGAGTTTTATTTGCCTCTTCTTCACTACTAACCTTGTCTTTCTTCAATTTTGATTCTGTCTGTGTAATACGAAATAGATTAGCTGCTAGTTCCTCACTTCCCATATTGTCTAAAATATCTTCTCTATATCTTAATCCTTTTCTTTTTGCAATGTCATCAGCTGTTTCTCCATTATATAATCCTTTATATCCACTATTGTGAAATTTATCAAAATTTTTAACTCCTGCTTTTTTTGCTGTTTGATTAAGTGAATAATTTCCTTTTCTTGTTAAATCTCTTTGGTAAAATC
>CANQOU010000110.1 GCA_947625565.1 uncultured Clostridia bacterium | reverse complement strand
ATAGGTGGAGTAGATAATGTACTATTAAAAATGGTAGATACAACATTGCTTGGATTAGCAATAGAACAAAATGTAGAAATTGCTTCAAAATCAATACCAAAAGCAAATCCAAAAGAAAAGGTTGGAGTATTCTGCAAAATGAATGGACATCCAAAAGTTATTGAATATACAGAACTGCCAGAAAAAATGGCAGAAGAAGTAACAAGTGACGGAGAATTAAAATATGGGGAATCTCATATTATGTGTAATTTATTTACAATTGATGCTATTGAAAAAATTAGCAAAGAACCACTAATGTATCATCAAGCTAAAAAGAAAAATTCATATTTAGATGAAACAGGAAGAGAAATAATTCCTCAAGAAGCAAATACATATAAATTTGAAGCATTCATATTTGATGCATTTCCATTTTTTGATAATATTGCAATTTTAAGAGGAAAAAGAGAAGAAGATTTTGCACCTGTAAAAAACAAGGAAGGTGTAGATAGTCCAAAAACTGCTAAAGAATTATATGAAAAATATTGGAATTAAAGGAATGAAAAACATATGGAAGGTTGTAAAATACAAGATTTATATTCACTAGAAAATACTATTGCAAAATCTATTTTTGAAAAAGTAACATATCCTTGGGAAGTATTACCTAATATTCATGATTATATCTTAGAATTAGGAAAAACATTACCAAAAGATCAATATGAAGAAATAGAAGAAAATGTATGGGTTTCTAAAACAGCAACTGTTGCAAAAACAGCATATATAAAAGGACCTGTAATAATATGTGATAATGCAGAAATAAGACATTGTGCATTTATCAGAGAAAATACTATTATAGGGAAAAACGCAGTAGTAGGAAATTCAACAGAATTAAAAAATGTTATTTTATTTGATAATGTACAAGTGCCACATTATAATTATGTAGGGGATTCTATTTTAGGATATAAAGCACATATGGGAGCAGGCTCAATAACCTCAAATGTAAAATCAGATAAAAAATTAGTAATAATTAAAAATTCAAAAACAGGAGAAGCATTAGAAACAAATTTAAAAAAAGTAGGAGCAATGATAGGAGATAATGTAGAAGTTGGATGTGGAAGTATTCTAAATCCAGGAAGTGTAATAGGAAAAGAAACTAATATCTATCCATTATCCTCTGTCAGAGGAGTTATTCCAGAAAAAAGTATATATAAAAATCAAAATGAAATAGTTTTAAAAAAAGACCTTTAGGATAATTCTAAAGGTCTTTTTAGTTATAAAATAATAACTACATATTTTGATTACCAGGTATAAAGTAATCAATAACACCATAGATTAAAGCACCAATAATTGCAGCCATCCATGAAATTGTATATCCAGCAACAAAGAATTGTGTTACATATAATGTAATAGCAGCTAGAGCAAATCCTACAAATCCTTTACCAAAAGGACTAGCGTGTAAACCAGTAAATTTTACTACTAAATAGTCAATTACTGTTAATACTATAGCAGCAATCACTAATGTCCATATATTATTTATAGAAAATCCAGGTGTAAAGAAAGCAGTAATAGCTAAAACAACTGCAGCACCAATAAGTCTACCTATTACTTGCCATACAGTTGAAGCACCACTGTTTGTATTTGATTCAGCATTTGACATGATGAATACCTCCTTAGCCAAAAAAATTCTAAAATGTAAATTTATATATTGGCTCTAAAAATATTATGTTCATAATAAAAATATTTATTCATTAAATTGTATAAAAATCAAGTTTTTTGAGAAAATTAAATATGAGGTGAAATATAAGTGTTAATAACATTTTTTAGAGCAATTATTTTATACATTGTTGTTTTAATTGTTATGAGATTTATGGGGAAAAGAGAAATAGGTCAGTTGCAACCATTTGAACTTGCAATTTCAATTATGATTGCAGATTTAGCATCTATTCCGATGACAGAAACAGGAATTCCTATTAGTAATGGAATTGTTCCTATTTTAGGATTATTAGTAATGCATTTAGTAATCTCATTATTAAATATAAAAAGTATTAGAGCAAGAGAAATTGTTTGTGGAAAACCTAGAATTTTAGTTTATAGAGGAAAAATTGATGAAAAAGCATTGAAAAAAGAAAGATTTACAATAAATGAATTACAAGAACGACTAAGAGGAAACAATGTTATGAATTTAGGAGATGTAGAATATGCCATATTAGAAACAAGTGGACAAATTACTGTAATACAGAAACCAGAAAAAAGGAATACAATTCCAGAGGATTTTGGAATTACACCAGAATATGAAGGAATTCCATATGATTTAGTAGTTGATGGAAGAGTGATGGAAGATAATTTGCAGAAAATAGGAAAAGATTATCAATGGCTAAAAAAGCAAGTAGAAAAATTTAATATTAAACCAGAACAGGCATTAGTAGTTACCTATGATGGAAAAGGACAAATATTCTGTCAGGAAAAACAAAAAGATGCTTGATATGTGGAGGAGATTATGTATAAAGAATTAATAATATCTTTAATAATTATAATTGCCATAGTAATGGGAAATACCATTACACAAAATTATACAAAACAAACAGTGGCAGAATTATCAGATAGCTTAAATGAATTGAAAGAAAAGATATCTCAAGATGATGAAAATATAAATTGGGAAGAGGTAGAAATTCAAATAGAAGATATAAATAAAAAATGGAATGAAAGATATGATAAAATGGCATACTATATAGAACACAATGAATTAGAAAAAGTAGAAAGCAATATAACAGGATTAAAAAGCTATACTAATAAACAGGATTCACCAGAGGCACTAAATCAATTAAATTCTAGTATATTTATTTTAAAGCATATTCAAGAAAAAAATGAGTTAAATTTGAAAAACATTTTCTAAAAATTAAGCCGGACATAAGTCCGGCTTTTAAATCTATTTTTTATCATAGACAACTTTAGCATAACTTTTTAATTTTTGATATACTAAATCATTTATTGTACCAGAAGGAAAATGACCAGAAGAATCTTTTTTACCAGCAGGAACGCCAGTTAGAACTTCAATTCCTTCCTCGATTGTAGAAACTGAATAAATATGAAATTGTTTATTTTTTACAGCTTCTAAAACATCATCAGAAAGTTGTAAATTATCCACATTTTGAGCAGGAATCATAACTCCATGAGACCCATCTAAACCTCTCATTTGACAAATTTGAAAATATCCTTCTATTTTTTCATTTACACCGCCAATTGGCTGAATTTGACCTTTTTGATTTACAGAACCAGTTACAGCAATTGACTGATTGATAGGTATACCTGAAAGACTAGAAAGTAAACCATATAATTCTGTACTAGAAGCACTATCTCCATCAACACCATTATACAATTGCTCAAAACAAATACTTGCAGTCAAACAAAGAGGAATATCTTGTGCAAACATTTCTCCTAAGTATCCAGTTAGAATAAGAACACCTTTTGAATGTGAAGAACCAGAAAGTTCAACTTCTCTTTCAATGTTTACAACACCACTTTTACCAGTATAAGTATTAACTGTAATTTTAGCAGGTTTTCCAAAAGTATAATCACCTATTGTCATAACAGTTAGACCATTTAATGTTCCAACTTTAAAACCAGAAGTATCAATCAATAAAGAATGGTTTTTAATCATTTCCATATATTTTGTATCATATTTTTTAACACGATTGATTTGCTCATGTAAAGCCATATCCATATATTTTGCAGTAACAATTTTAGACTTTTCTATTTTTGCCCAAGTAGCAGCTTCACCAACAATTTCAATCATATCATCAAAACGTGTAGAAATTTTGCTATGACTACCAGCCATTTTTGAAGAATATTCAACAAGTTTAGCCATTGCACTTCTATCTAAGTGAGGAAGCTCACTCTTATCACAGAATCCATGAATAATACGAGCTAATTTATTTACATTTTCAGCATTTAAAGGAGCATCATCTTCAAATTCTACTTTTATTTTAAATAGCTTTTTAAAATCAGAATCCATTGCTAATAATGTTTGATAAATCCCGAGCATTTCCTATTAAAATAACTTTTAAATCTAAAGGAATAGGCTCTGGCTGTAAAGATATCATAACCATAGAAGAACGTTGCTCTGGTAAACTTTCAATACCTAATTCTTTTACACGAAGAGCTTTTTTTAATGCCTCATAGCAAGCAGGTGAAGACAATAAATCTTTTGCCTGGAATATTATATAGCCACCATTTGCCTGATGTAATAAACCAGGTTTTAACATTGTAAAATCAGTTTTTAATGCACCATAAT
>CANQOU010000109.1 GCA_947625565.1 uncultured Clostridia bacterium | reverse complement strand
AATAGAGGAGGAAGAAATTGAGCAATACGGCAAATACAAGGCTAAAATTTCGCCAGAAGTATATGAAAAAAGAAAAAACAAAGAAAACGGAAAATTGATTTTAGTTACAGCAATAAATCCAACACCATTAGGAGAAGGAAAAACAACAATTTCTATTGCAGTAGCAGATGGATTATCAAAAATAGGTAAAAAATCAATTTTAGCATTAAGAGAACCATCATTAGGACCTGTATTTGGAATTAAAGGTGGAGCAGCTGGTGGAGGAAGGGTGCAAGTAGCACCAATGGAAGATATTAATTTACATTTTACAGGGGATATTCATGCAATAACAGCAGCAAACAATCTTCTTTCTAGCTTAATAGATAATCATATATATTTTGGAAATGAATTGAAAATAAAAGAAGTAACATGGAAGAGATGTGTTGATTTAAATGACAGACAATTAAGAGTAGTTGAGACAGGACTATCAGAAGAAAAAAACATTGTACCAAGAAAAGATGGATTTAATATTACTGTTGCTTCAGAAATTATGGCAATTCTTTGCTTAGCAACAGATATAGAAGATTTAAAAGAAAAATTAGGAAATATTGTTATAGGATATAATGAAGAAGGAAAGCCTGTTTATGCAAGAGATTTAAAAGCAGAAGGGGCTATGGCAGTTCTTTTAAAAGATGCTATTAAACCAAATTTAGTACAAACCTTAGAACATACTCCAGCAATTATTCATGGTGGACCATTTGCAAATATTGCACATGGATGTAATAGTATTATTGCAACAAAAATGGCATTGAAATTGGGAGACTATACAATTACAGAGGCAGGATTCGGAGCTGATTTAGGAGCTGAAAAATTCTTAGACATTAAGTGTAGAAAAGCTAAAATTAAACCAGATGCAGTAGTATTAGTAGCAACAATAAAAGCATTAAAATATCATGGTGGAGTACCAAAAGAAGATATTCAAAAAGAAAATATGGAAGGACTAGAAAAAGGACTTAAAAACTTATTAACTCATATTGATAATTTAAAAAATCGCTATGGATTAAAAGTAATTGTTGCATTAAATCGCTACCTATCAGACACAGATAGAGAAATATCTTTCTTAGAAGAAGAACTAAAAAAACAAAATGTTTTACTTAGTCTAGTAGAAGGATGGGCAAAAGGTGGAGAAGGTGCAATTGATATTGCTAATAAAATTGTAAATTTAACCTCTGATACAGAATATGTTAATGAATTTTCAATGGTAAATAAAGAAGTAAATTATGTATATCCATTAGAAGATGATATCAAAACAAAAATAGAAAAAATTGCAACAAAGATACATCATGCAGCAGGTGTAGATTTTACACATGAAGCAATTGAGAACATTGAAAAAATTCAAAAACTTGGATATAAAGAATTACCAGTTTGCATTGCAAAAACACAATATTCATTATCAGATGACCCTAAAAATTTAACAGATGAAGGAGACTATATTATTCATATTCGTGATGTAGAATTAAAAGCTGGAGCCGGATTTGTAGTTGCATTAGCTGGAAAGATTATGACAATGCCAGGACTTCCAAGAGTACCAGCTGCAGAAACAATTACAATTGATAAAGATGGAAATGTAGAAGGAATTTTTTAAAAAAGAATAAAATAATCACAAAGATCCATAAAAATTTTAATTTTTATGGCTTTTTGTGATAAATGCTATTTAACCTAATAAAAAAATAAAATACAAAAGTAGGGAATAATTATGTTGTATATTAGAGATTTAATAAGGAAAAAGAAAAATGGAGAAGAACTAACTGAAGACGAAATTGAATTTTTTATTTCTGCATATCATAAAGAAGAAATATTAAGGGAACAAGCGGCAACATTGATAACACTTATGCATACTAAAGGATTAAGCGAAAAAGAAATTGCATTTTTATCAACAGCAATAGCAGATAGTGGAGAAAAATTAAATTTATATGAATTATCAAATCAAATAATTGATATTCATCCAATAGGTGGAATGGACGATAAAATAGTGATAATGCTATTAGCTATTATGAGTGCACTTGAAAAGCCTTCTGTTAAATTAATAGGGAGAGAAATAGGAATAAAAGACAAATTATTGGAGGCAAAAATACATAAATTACATGAAATATCTAAAAATGAATTAACACAAATGATAGAGCAAAATAAAATTTGGATTTTCGAAGAACCAGAAAATATTGCACCAGTAGAAAATAAATTATATAAATTAAGAAACGATATTGCATGTAATGATGATATTTCCATTATTGCAATAAATCTAATGAGCCAAAAAATAGCATTAGGTTTTAGAAATATTATTTTTGATATTTCTTATGGAGAAAAAGCATATATAAAGAATTTAAGAGATGCTGAAAAATTAGCTAGATATTTAATAAAGATGGGAGTGAATTTAAATAAAAAAGTTAAGTGCCTAATAACGAAATTAGAAGAACCAGTTGGATATTATTTTGGAAACATTTTAGAATTGAAAGAAGCTCTAGAAGGTTTAAATGGAAATATGGCTTTAGATGTAAAAGAACTGATTTTAGAATTTGGAAGTAATATGATGCAGATGATAAATGTAGGCAAAAATATAGAGCAAAATAAAAAAGAAATATTGAAAGTGATAGAAAGTAAGAAAGCTTACTATAAATTAATTGAATTAGTATTAAATGGAAAAAAAGATATAAATTTTGTAGAAGCCAAACACGTTGTACCAATAATGTCAACAATAGAAGGATACATAGAAAAAATCGATATGTCAACAATTAGGACAACAGCACAATACTTAAAGGCAATTAGACATATATCAGATAATGAAATAGATATAGGAACTGGAATAAAATTTTGCAAGAAAATAGGAGACAAAGTAGAAGTAGGAGAATTATTAGGATATATATATACAAATGATGAGACTAAAGTACAAGAGGCTGTACAAAATGTAAAACAGGCATTCAAAATAACAAATAAAAAGATAAAGAGAAAATCAAGAATTATAGAAGTATTATAATATGGAGAATTAACATGAAATATAAAATAGTAAAGCAACCAGATGAAATGAACTGTGGAGTAGCATGTTTAGCGATGATATGTGCTTATTATGGAGTTAATAAAATGTCATTGGCAGTAATAAGAGAATTAGCTAAAACAGACAGAGAAGGAAATTCAATGTTTTCGTTAAAGATGGCAGCAGAAAAATTATACTTAAAATCAGAGGCATATAAAGCAGATGAAAATGATATAAAAAATAAGAATGTACCAGTACCATCTATTGTACATACAATTGTGGATGGATTATATGAGCACTATATGGTATTATTTGAAATCAAATCCAACAGTGTAGTTTTAGGAGATCCTGCAACAGGACAAATCACAATGAATTTAGAAGATTTTATGAAAATTTGGACTGGCGAGGTAATGACATTTGAGCCCACAGAAAATTTTAATGAAATTAGAAAATACAAAAAAAATTATAAAATTATATTTCAATTAATATTTAAATATAAGAAATATTTAATTGAATTAACATTAATATCAGCAATAATATCAGCAATAGGTATGGTAAGTGCAAAATTTTATTCTTATTTAGTTGATAATGTAATACCAAGTTCAAGCTTAGAACTACTATTAAAACTATTATTAGTTACAATGGGAATATATGTTTTTACCATTATAATGAACTGGGTTAAATTAAAAATTACTATTACATTGAATAAAAAATTAGATAAAGAATTAATCATTAACATATACAATAGAATGACCAATTTACCTATGAATTTTTTTGCATCTAGAACCTCTGGAGACTTAGCTTCAAGATTTGAAGATGGTGATACACTACGTTCTATGATAACTGATTTTACATTAAACTTTTTTATCGACTTTGTTTATGCAATGGTTGCAATTATTATGATATGCGTTAGTCATAGTTGGCAAATAGCATTATTAACACTAATTATGACAGAATTAGTACTACTTGTACAGTTCTTATTTAAAAATAAAATGATTGAACAAACGGCAAAAGCTATGAAAGCTAATACAGAAATATATTCATTTGCAAATGCTTCTTTTATGGGAAGTGAAACAATAAAAAGCTATAATTCAGAAATTGCAACAGAAGAAGCAATGGCTAAAAAATATAAAAAATATCAAGATATCAATTATAAAAATGTAAAATTAGTTCAAATACAAGAAAATATGATTTCTTCTATCATTCAGATAAGCAATCTATTTATGCTTGCCATATTAGGTATGTTAGTAATGCAAGGCGTATTGTCAGTTGGAGAATTAATGTTCATA
>CANQOU010000108.1 GCA_947625565.1 uncultured Clostridia bacterium | reverse complement strand
ACCTAGAGGTATTTGGCTTCCTGAATGTGGTTATGTTCCTGAAGCTGATAAATATTTAAAAGAATTTGGTATTGAATATGTAATTACTGAAACACATGGTATTTTATATGCAAATCCTACACCTATTTATGGAACTTTTGCACCAATTGTTTCTCCAGATGGAGTTGTTGCATTTGGTCGTGATTTAGAATCTTCTAGACAAGTATGGAGTTCAATAAATGGATATCCAGGAGATTTTAATTATCGTGAATTTTATCGTGATATTGGATATGAAGCTGATTATGATTATATTAAACCATATATAGCACATAATGGAGTTCGTGTTCATACAGGAATAAAATATTATCGAATTACTGGAAAAACTGAGTATAAAGACTATTATAATCCTCAATGGGCTATGGATTCTGCTGAAAAACAAGCTGGACATTTTTTAGATTCTCGTGTAAATCAAATAAATTCAATAAGTCCTTATATGGAAAATCCTCCTATAATTTTATGTCCTTATGATGCAGAGCTTTATGGACATTGGTGGTATGAAGGTCCTTATTGGTTATATATTTTGTTTAAAAAGATTTATTATGATGATTGTAATTTTTCTTTGATTACACCTTCTGAATATATTGACAGATATCCAGAAATTCAGGTATCTACTCCCTGTCGTTCTAGTTGGGGTGCTAATGGATATAGTGAGGTATGGCTTAATCAAACAAATGACTATGTTCACAGACATTTACATGTTGCTGGTGATAGAATGTGTGAATTAGCTTATCTTTATCCAAATGCGAAAAGGTTGCAAAAAGATGCATTAAATCAATGTGCTAGAGAGCTTCTATTAGCTCAAAGTAGTGATTGGCTATTTATAATAACAAATGGTACAATGGTTGATTATGCAAAAAAAAGAATTAAAGACCATATAGGTCGTTTTACAAAATTATATTATCAAATAAAATCAAATCAAATTGACAAAGACTTCTTAAAATCAATTCAAGAAAAAGACTGTTTATTTCCAGATATTGATTATCATATTTATAGTTAGAAATTGTCCCTTTTGGGACAATTTTCATTTTGTGCTTTTTTTCATATGATAATGTATAAGTTTTTTAGTTTAGTAGATACTAGTTAGGAAGGGAGTTTTTTAGATGAAATCCATTTGTATA
Organism: uncultured Clostridia bacterium; assembly: GCA_947625565.1. Lineage (GTDB taxonomy): Bacteria > Bacillota > Clostridia > TANB77 > CAG-508 > CAG-269. The sequence continues at coordinate 3,163 of CANQOU010000108.1, read as the reverse complement.
AAAACAAACAATGAAACATTACTAACTTATCTACTAAATGAACTATATGCTTGTAATTCACAAGATGTTTGTTTTTCGCAAAGTCAGTTTAAGCATTATAACAATATTATAATTCATTATACTGGTAGCCATGTTGATACTTTTTTACATGATATTTCTAATATTTTATCATATATGGTTATAGATGAATTAGAAGAATTTTTTTTGAAAGATTCCATCTCTCAAAATTATTTCTATTTTGATGCATTAGAAAGAAAAAAAATTTTAGATAATTGTTTTGACATATGTGCTGATAATTTTACTAATTATTTTGATAAAAAGTTTTCTTATTTAACAAAACAATTTTATTTATATCTTAAAGAAAATAAATCTATTGTGTTAACTGGATTTATATATTTTCGTTTAAAAGGTTATTTTTCCATGTTAGATGAAATTGTAGATGAAGCAGTAAACCAATTTATAATAGAAAAAGAATATTTAGAATTTGTTTCTCTATTAAAACTATATATCAATTCTCAAACTTCTCAGTCAGATATAATACACTTAGTATATTTTAAAGATAGTTTTATTCTTCTAGATAAAGATATGAATTCAATCGATATACATGAATATTTGCTAGATGCAAAATATTTGTCTGATATTACATTTTCAAATAATGATTATTTATTAAATACATTGTTGAGTTTATTACCAAAAAAAATGTATATACATTTGATTGAAAATCGAATTGACGAATTTTTAAATACACTTATATTGATATTTGAAAATCGTATTGAATTATGTACTGATTGTCCTATTTGCAATTTATATAAAAATACAAAAAAAGATATAAAACTAAAATGAGCCACTATGTTTGTTAAACATAATGGCTCTATTTTTTAAAACATATCTCCATTTGATACTGCGTCTAATGACTCCTGTAGTCCTGGGAAAATAACTTCTTTTAAATTATCATCTGCAACTACCTTCCATTTTCCATCTTGTTTTTGTACAGTAATCTCTTTAGTTGTTGTTACGGTTGGAATATCTTCTTTTTGTAATTCTTCAAGTAGTATTTCCTCTATTTCTGCATCTTCACTACTAAAATATTTTTGTAGTAATTTTTTTGCTGCATTTTCTACAATAACCTTAAAATCTTTATTTGTTGCTTGTAATTCAATTGTAGCTGTATCACCTTTTTGTGTTACATTTTTTACAGTAAATTGTAAATCTTTAAAAAATACTTTACTCTTTTCTGCATCATCTGATGATATTAAAGAATCGTCCATCAATTCTTCATAATCCACATATTCTTCTACTTTCTCATAATTTGCTGATTTTAAGTCTCTTAGCATTTGTTGTACAGTTCTTGCTGGTGAAGGTAATGCTACATAAATAAGTCCAATTATAGCTAACAATACTATAACAATAACAATAGTTCTAAAAGCTATACTTTTCTTTTTTTCTTTTCCTGCTTTTGTATTTGCTGTTGATGTTGCTGCTTTTTTTGCCTCTGGCTTTGCTTTTACTGTTTCGAATTTTTTCTCCTCTTTTACTGGCTCAGCCTTATCTTTTTTTGGTTCTGCAATTTTTACATCTTTTTCTTTTGGTGCTTCTACTTTTGCCTTTTCTGTTTCTACTTTTTCCTTTTTTGGAGCTTCCTTCTTAGCAGTTTCTTTTTTTGGTGTCTCCTTGCTTTCTTTTATTTGTTTCTTTTCCTCTTCATTCTCTGCCATAAATCTTCCCCCTTTTTTTACTTTTTCTATTATGATTATATATTAACTGATATTTTTTTGCAACTTTTTTAAGCATTTTTTATTTTTTATTTTTTTATTCGTTTTACAAGCTTCCATTTATTCCTTCTGATACAACATCTTTCATATTTTCAATTAAATCATCTATTTCTTTTGGAGTAACAATTAAATTATAGTCATTTGGAACTAATGCTTCTTTAATTTCTTCATAATTATCGGCTTCCTTCATATTATTTAACATATCATTAGATTTTGCTTCATTTTGTAATTTTTCAATTAACAAATCTAAACAATCATTTACTAATACTGCAGTTTCAACAACTGTTGGTATTCCTACTGCAATTACTGGAATTCCCAATGTTTTTTTACTAATCTCTGCTCTTGTATTTCCAACTCCTGCACCAGGCACAATTCCTGTGTCTGAAATTTGAATAGTGCTACTGATTCTTTCTATACTCCTTGAAGCTAATGCATCAATAACTATTATTAACTTAGGGTGAATATTATCAACAATTCCTTTTAATATTTCTAAAGTTTCAATTCCTGTTGTGCCTAAAACTCCTGGTGATATTGCACTAATTTCTCTTGTACCTTCTTCTACATATTGTGGTAGATATTTTATGACATGTCTTGTGACTTCTATTTCATTGATAACTTTTGGTCCTAGACTATCTGGTGTAACATAAATGTTTCCTAGTCCTACAACAAGAGTTTCTCCTTGTTTGTCAACATGTAAGTCTACTACTTTTTTTAACTCATTTGATAATACATCTGCTGCTTTTTTGATTTCTTCTTCTTGTGCAATTTTTAATTTTTTTATATCTATTGTAATATAGTTTCCTATTGGTTTTCCTATTGCTTTTTCTCCTTCTTGATTTGTTATTTTAACACGCTCAACTGATAAGTTTTCGTCTATTTCTTCTTTTTCACTTTCAATTCCCTGAATTTCATCTTCAATTTGATTTGCTTTTTTATATAAATCTCTTCTTTCAGATGCTAAATCTGTTCTAAAATTCAACATAAAAATGGACCTCCTTTTCTTTTTTATATAATACCCTATTTTTATCTGGATATACTTTTATTGACAAAAGCTTTATATTTTTTGACTTTTAGGGCATTTTATGGTATAATATAGGTGTAATACAAAGGAGGGATTTTTATGAAAAAACTAGATGATAAAGAATTAAAAAATATAGATGGAGGTTCTACAAGAATAGTTGCTAGAAGTCAAACTCTCAAATCCAAAGACAGACAACGTAATCAACGTTCTAATACTATAAGAGTTTCTTCATCTAATACTGGTCTTGCTAAAGCTGCTAAACCCTTTAAAATAAATCTTAAGAATTCAAAGAAAAATCGAGTAGAGAACAAATAATTATTTTATTTATTCCCTCTCACACCACCGTACGTGCCGTTCGGCATACGGCGGT
>CANQOU010000107.1 GCA_947625565.1 uncultured Clostridia bacterium | reverse complement strand
TACCATGCATTAACATAATTATCTATAAAGGTTTATGGGTAACCTTTTAAAAACCTAAATATATTATACAAGGAGATGTTGTTATAGTTAATGAATAATGCAGAAACGCAAAAGCAGAAAACATATCAGCCACATGATAAGCTTTTTAGAAAGGTATTATCAAACAAGCAGGAGGTGGTAAAACTTTTAAATAAATATTTTAAATTTAATGGGACTTTAGCAGAAAAAAATATTGAAAGATATCATTGTAGATTTGTAAATGCACAATTTGAGAATAGGGAAGTAGATGTTATATATAAAGTTAAAAATATGAACATTTTTTTCTTAATTGAATTCCAATCAACAATTGACTATAGAATGGCCCAAAGAATTGCTGAATATCAAATAGAAATAATGAAATTAGAAAATCCAAAAAGAGAAAATAGAAAAACATTAGTAATTCCTTTAATTATACCATTAGTTATATATACAAATAATAAGACAAAATGGAAAGCTAGAAAGAAATTATCAGAGATGCAACCTAAAATTAGAGGATATAAAAACTTAGAAATAGGAACATATAGCATATTAGATATAAATGTAATGAAAATGGAGGAATTATTACATTCAGAGCTTTTTACATATAAATTATTAGCATTAGAAAAAGCAAAGGAAAGAACAGAAATAGAAAAAATATTTGAATATATATTATACACAGAGGAAGATAAAAATAACTTAGAAATGCTAAGAAAAATAGCAATGTATATTCACATAGGAGTATATAAAAATGAGAAAATAAGGAAACAGTTAATAAAAAAGGGAGAAGGTGAAAAAATGAACTTTATAAAAATCTTAGAAAAAGATAGAGATAACATTATGGAGAAAGGAAAGCAAGAAGGCAGAAAAGAAGGACTGAAAGATTAAACTCAAAGAAAATAGCTCAAAAATTGTTAAAATTAGGAATAGAGATGAAAGACATAAAAAGCAACAGAACTATCAGGAGAAGAAATAAAAAAATTAAAATATCAAAAAACATAACAAACAAATTAAACAAATAATAGCAAGAGACCAAAGTCTTTTGCTATTTTCTATTATGCAAAATCAACTTTTTAATAATGTTTGAGAGTCAATTTATAGATAGCATAAGAAAAAATTAAAATTGCCCTTTTTTGCTTGTAATTTTTTTCTATTCGTTATATAATATGAAAAAACAAAATCTAGGAGATGAGATTATGCAAGTTAGTAAAGAAGAACTTTTACACATTGCAAATTTAGCAGACTTAGAAATTAACCAAAGTGACATAGACACATATCTATTAAATCTTCAGGATATTTTGAACTTTGCTAATATTGTTAATGAGGCACCAGTAAAAAATTTAGATGTAACAATAGGGGCAAATGAGGCTCAAAATGTATTTAGAAAAGACGAAATAGAAATATTTAAAGATAATGAGGCCTTATTGCAAAATGCACCAGAAAAAGAACTTAATATGTTTAAAATTCCAAAAGTAATTAACTAGAAAGAAAGGAAAGGAAAAAATGGAAATTACTGAATTAACAGTTCATGAATTGATAGATAAAATGCAAAAAAAAGAATTAACATCAACCCAAATCACAAAAAGTTATATAGACAGAATAAAGGAAAAAGAGCCAGATGTTAAAGCATTTGTTACAACATTAGAAGAACAAGCAATAGAACAGGCAAAGGAAATAGACAAAAAAAAGGAATCAGGAGAAATTACAGGAAAATATGCAGGAATTCCTATTGGAATTAAAGATAATATGTGTACAAAAGGAATAAAAACCACTTGCAGCTCTCGTATGTTAGAAAATTTTGTATCTCCATATGATGCTACAGTTGTAGACAAATTGAATAAAGAAAACATTATAAATTTAGGAAAATTAAATATGGATGAATTTGCAATGGGAAGTTCAACAGAAAATTCATATTTTAAGAAAACTTCTAATCCTTGGAATTTAAATAAAGTACCAGGAGGTTCTTCAGGAGGAAGTGCAGCAGCAGTGGCAGCTAATATGGTACCTTGGGCTTTGGGAAGTGATACCGGAGGTTCTATCAGATTACCAGCATCATTTTGTGGAGTTGTTGGGTTAAAGCCAACTTATGGTTTAGTATCTAGATATGGATTAGTAGCATTTGCATCTTCTTTAGACCAAATAGGGCCAATTACAAAAGATGTAGAAGATGCAGCAATATTATTAAATTTAATCTCTGGACATGACAACAAAGACACGACTTCAGTAAATTGTGAGAAAAAAGATTATACAACAAAATTAAAGGAAGATATAAAAGGCAAGAAGATAGGAGTTCCAAAAGAATTCTTTGGAGATGGTATTAACCAAGAAGTAAAAGAAAATTTAGAAAAAGCGATAAAAACATATCAATCATTAGGAGCTGAAATAGAAGAGTTTTCACTAGATATTGCACAATATGCATTAGCTACTTATTATATAATTGCATGTGCTGAAGCAAGTTCTAACTTGGGAAGATTTGATGGAATTCGTTATGGATATAGAGCAAAAGAATTTGGAAGCCTAAAGGAATTATATAAAAAATCAAGAAGTGAAGGATTTGGAGCTGAAGTAAAAAGAAGAATTATTTTAGGAACATATGTGTTATCTTCAGGATATTATGACGCATATTACAAAAAAGCACAACAAGTACGCACATTGGTTATGAATGAATTTGAAAAAGGCTTTGAAAAATATGATGTTATTTTAACACCAACCTCACCAGCAGTTGCTTTTGATATTGGTTCAAAATCTAATAATCCTCTTGAAATGTATTTGTCTGATATTTGTACAGTATCTGTAAACATAGCAGGCCTACCAGGAATTTCAATTCCTTGTGGAGTAAACAAAGAGGGAATGCCAATAGGTATGCAGTTAATAGGAAATAAGTTTGAAGAAGAAAAATTATTAAATATGGCATATGCATTTGAACAGGCAACTAAATTTAGAGAAAACTATCAACCACAATTTATAAGATAGAAGAAGGGAAGATAGCTAATGAATAGTGAAAATAATAGAGTAACAAAAAGGTTAATTATTATATTATTGATTTTAATAGTAATTGCAGGGGCTGTAATTGCAAAAGAAAAATTTATAGAAAAAAGCGATTCTAATAAGATAGAAGTTATGGAAGAAAATGAAATTACTCAAAGCACAGTAGCAGAAACAGAAGAAACAAAAACAGAAGAAGAAGCGCAACCAGAAAAAGAGACACAACCCGAAGAACCTAAAAAGCAAGAATTATTTGAACAATATTATGGACAAGCAGAAGAAAAAATGAAAGACATGACCTTAGAAGAAAAAGTAGGTCAAATGTTTTTAGCAAGGTATCCAGAAGAAGGTGTAGACCAAGAAATAAAAGAATTAAATCCAGGTGGATATATATTATTTGGTAGAGATTTTGAAAATGAATCAAAAGCTTCTACAGTGAAAAAATTAGGAAATAATCAGAGAAACAGTAAAATTCCATTACTTTTGGGAGTAGATGAAGAGGGAGGAACAGTTGTAAGAGTAAGTGCATATAAGGCATTTAGAAATACCAAATTCCAATCTCCACAAGAGTTGTGGAAACAGGGACAAATTGGCCTTATCTTAAAAGATTCTACAGAAAAGTCAACTTTATTAAAAAGTATAAAATTAAATATGAACTTAACACCAGTTGCAGATGTGCCAACAAGTAGTAAAGATTTTATATATGCAAGGTCATATGGTAGAGGTGTAGAAAAAACATCAACATATGTTTCAGAATTAGTAAAAACTATGAATAATGATGGAATGATATCTACTTTAAAACATTTCCCAGGATATGGAAACAATGTAGATACACATACAGGAGTTGCAATTGATAAAAGACCATATTCTACATTTGAAAACTCAGACTTTTTACCATTTAAAAGTGGAATAGAAGCAGGAGCGCCAACTATTTTGGTCAGCCATAATGTTGTAGAATGTATGGATAAAAACCACCCAGCCTCATTATCTGAAAATGTGCATAAAATTCTAAGAGAAGAATTAGGATTTTCTGGAATTATTATGACAGATGATTTAGCAATGGATGCAGTAAAGACATATGTTGAAAATGGAGAAGCAGCAGTACAGGCAGTAATTGCAGGAAATGATATGATAATTTCTTCTGATTTTAAAACACAAAAAGAAGAAATTATAAAAGCTGTAAATGAAGGGAAAATTTCAAAAGATATGATAGATACAGCAGTTAGAAGAATTCTAGCTTGCAAGTATGCATATAAAATAATTGAATAAAAACAACTAGAAAGACTAACTATTAATTGTCAATAGGAATATTAAATTTTTTTAATATTTTTAAATAGATAAAAATTTGCATGACTAATAACAGTTTCAAAATCTAATTTTTAAACTGTTAAATAATGCA
>CANQOU010000106.1 GCA_947625565.1 uncultured Clostridia bacterium | reverse complement strand
TCTGCCATACAAAGTATGCTTTAGGTGAGCCATTACAAACTTGGCATGTATTAAATGCAATATCTATATTATTACTAGAATCTTTTACTGCAACTAGTTCCATTTTATTGCCTTTTTCAGAAGTATATGTAATAAATGTTGGACTTTTCGTGTCCAATTTGTCTAAAAGCACTTCTACATCTCCATTTTCATTTAAATCTGCATCTATTTTTTTTGCTGTATTACTTGTTTTTTTAACCTCACTTGTAACTTCATTTTTAGCTTTATTATCATTATTTTTAGGAATAAATACAATGACACATACTGCTATAATCACTATAACTATTGTAGCTATTATTAAAATCTTATTTTTCATATTGAACTCTCCTTTATATTTTATTATAATTTAAAATCATTAAAAATTAATACAAACGATATAGTAAATCACATAATTTTACCCCCCTAGAATAACAAATTACTATTTGTGGATTCATTATATAATAAAAATATTAAATTATCAAACAATTATTTTTTAATTTTTAGTATTATACTTTTTGCTTTATGTTAATTGTGTTTGTTTATAATCTATATTTTAATCTATACAAATAATTATTGTATAAATTTTTATAATATTTTCCTATTGCAAAAATTAAGACCATACCTTAGGGAAATGGAATACCTAAAATATGGTTTACATTTTTTTATTTACTCATTATTCTTTATGGTTTTTTATTGTTCTCTATTGATTTAATTGTGCCAAAAGCATCACTAAAAAAAGTGAAGTTGTTGGGGCTGTAAAGATAGGAAACTTATTATGTCTTTTGCTATGACCTGACATATTTATTCCTCTTTCTTAGCTGTTTTTCAGCTTTTATATTGTAAATATTTATTGACTATTACTGAAGATATTGTAGCATATTTTTTCAATTTTGTGTAGTATTTTCACAAATTTTATGATGTTTTAGGTTTATATTACTACATTTATTTTCAATTATTTTATTGTCTTTCTTCTTTTTCTTCATTTAATTGTTTTAACACCTTATTTAGTCCTTGTATATTACAATTGTGAATTACTAGTCCATTTTGTACGGCTCTAGCAAAATTTATTAAATCCATTTTGCAATATTTATATTCTTTTTTATTATATACATATATCTCTGTTCCGTTTTTTGTTTGTATTGAAATGCAATTAACATATTTTCTTTTATTGTCTACATCTTTATAGCAATCAATCATTCTAATTTTTCCATTACCTGTATAATAGTCAAATTCCTTTTTTGTAAAAAGTTCTTCTAATACTGTTTTATGATGCCATTGCCTATCTATGTATCCAATGTTTGGATTATTGTATACATCAATATTTTCTAATATAAATCTTGCTTTTTCATCAAAATTATCTATAAAGTCAGCCTCATGTTTTAATAAATATATATAGTCGTCAGAATAATACTGTTTGTAATCTATATATCCAATTTTTCTATCTACCTGTTCTTGCTTAGCTCTGCTTACAACATAAGTCATTTCGTCGATTGCTGATAGTCCGAAGTTTTTAGTAAATGAATGCGATTGAATATTATACATATCTTCTTGTAAATCAACTATATATGGCTCTCCTTCTTTTGGAGTAATCATGTTATGCACATGTGCACACTTTCTGTAATCATTAGACTCTATAACTGTTTCTATATTTACTCCAAGTTTTTTTAGAATATACTCTAATATATATGCAACAGACTTGCATATAACTAAATTCGTTTCCATGCACTCTTCTAAGTCTGTCAATCTGCTACTATGATATTTATATAAATTTTGGTTCTTTTTACTATTTCCAAATGGCTTGAATTCTGGATTAAAAGAAAATCTTTTTCCTAAATCAATATATACATATCTTATTATTTCTAGTTCGGTCATATCATCTTTTTGTGATACATATTGTTTTACTTTTTCTACATATTTATCTAAGTTACCCATTTCAACATCACTTTTCCTTTATTATGTCTTTTATTACTTCTCCTGCTATAATTAAACCTGCTACTGATGGTACAAATGATATACTTCCTGGTATTTGCTTTTTATTTGAGTTATCTTTTTTTATTTCTTCTAGTTTACAATTAGGCTTAATTGGTTCTTCTTTTGAATAAACAACTTTAAGTTTCTCAATTCCTTTAGATTTTAGTTCTTTTCTTATAACTTTTGCTAAAGGACATATACTTGTTTTGTAAATATCTGTTACTTCAAATTTTGTTGAATCTAATTTATTTCCTGTTCCCATACAAGATATTATTGGAATATTTAATTTATTTGCTCTAACTATTAATTCTATTTTAGCTGTCACTGTGTCTACTGTATCTATTACATAGTCAATTGTATTATCTAATATCTCCCTGCTATTTGGCATAAAAAATTCTTGACATATTTCTACATTTGCATTTGGGTTAATATCTAATATTCTTTCTTTTGCTACTTCTACTTTTGGCCTTCCAATTGTTTTATGAGTAGCAATTATTTGTCTATTTATATTAGTTATATCAACTTTATCATTATCTACTAATATAAAGTTTCCTATTCCTGCTCTTGCTAGTCCTTCAACAACATATGAGCCTACTCCTCCAATTCCAAATACTGCAACTTTTGCATTTTGTAATTTTTTTATTCCTTGTTCTCCTATTAATAATTCTGTCCTTGAAAATTCTTCTGTCATTAGCTATTTCACCTCTTTTTTATGTTTATCTACTCTCTTATTAAAATATTTTTTATCAAATTCTCCTATATTTTTTTTATCATTTATATATTCTTCTTTTATACTATTAATTTTAGCCAGTTCTTTTTCTTTTACTATATTTATATATAGCGAGAAAATAATCTTAATCATATTTGTTATAATTTTTTTATCCTCTTTTGATATTTGTTCATATTTTTTTAGCATTTTCGGAATATTAGTTGAGAAATTTTTAGAAATCTCTCCAAATGTATTTGCATCTGTAGAATAAAATAGTTCAAAAACAGTATCTATAAATATTTTTCTTTGCTCAGGTTTAGTAGTTTCTAGCCAATCTGTTAATGTTTTATCAATATTTTCACTTACTTCTGTATTTTGTTTTGATTTTATTAAATCATCTTTTAATACTTGCCATGAATATATATCATGTTGCAAAATTCCTTTTTCATTACTTAATGAAATTGTTATCTTTTCTTTATGATTTAAAATTCTACCAATTATTGAATCTTGTGGAATATATGTCTCAATTTTATCTATAATCTTGTCATTTCTGTGTTTGTCTATAATATTTTTACTAAATCCTGGTCCATCATAATTATATACTTTTATAATTCTGTTTTGTATTTCAGTAGGAATAGTTATCGCTGAATAAATTGCAACATTTCCACCTTTAGAATGTCCACCTATTCTAATATTTTTATTAGGATATTTCTTGGCAATTTTTTCTGCGTATTCTTTTCCTTCGATTTGGCAAGGTACATTATCCATGAATGACATATTGAAATCTTCTTTCCATCCATATATTGTGTTATCTGTTCCAATATATGAAATATACATTTCCTTATCTGATATATGAATTGTAACAGCACCAAATTGTTTTTCTATTTCTTTCTTGTTAGTTTTTACACAATCTGTAATTTCCATGTTTTTGAATCTGTTGCTTTGACCTAAATATGTAATCAATTCTTTATCACCATTATATCGAAAATCCTCATTAGATATATCTTTCATTTTTTCATAAATAGATTTTATTGTTTCTTTTTCATTCATTTTTATTTTTTCAAATACCAAATATGAAAATCTTGCTAAAATCATACTATCAATTTCATTGAATTTAAACTTTGAAGTTATAGGAATATCTCCCCTCCATAACAAGTAATCATTTATATTAGACATATTTATTCCTCCATTTTCTACAACTTTTATATTAAATATTATCCTAATTTATCTCCATTTTCTACTTCTCTATCTGGTGTAATTAGTACAACTCCATCTTTACTATAAGTTCCCAATACTAAAATCTCTGACATAAAGTCTGCTATTTGTCTTGGTGGAAAGTTAACTACTGCTAAAACTTGTTTACCAATTAAATCACTGGGTCTATATATATCAGTTATCTGTGCAGAAGATTTTTTGATACCAATTTCATTTCCTAAATCCACTTTTAATTGATATGCTGGCTTTTTTGCTTTTTCAAATACTTTTGCATCTATAATTGTACCTACTCTAATATCTAATTTCATAAAATCTTCAAAAGTTACCATTATATTTCTCACCTCTAATTACATTACTCATACAATATATTGTATGTATCTATCGCTTACTGCATATAATTTCATGTTTTCCTCTTAAAGTAATAAAAAAGTAAAGAACTAGATTCTTTACCTTTTTGATTTTACAGCTCTCACTTATTGGTAGAGTTCACCTGATTTAACTGTAAATAGATATTAAATATCTA
>CANQOU010000105.1 GCA_947625565.1 uncultured Clostridia bacterium | reverse complement strand
AAACCATTCAAGAGGGCTTAAGCCCAGAAGTGCCAGTACAAAAGCCTTCTAGGCTAAGAGCAAACCACCCGTTTTACAGGTGGTTATGATTCTTTATCTATTGCTTGAGATTTTAACATATCTAAAACAAATGAATTGATAAGTTTTCTATGATGTAAGTTTAGTTGTAAGTAATTATTAAAGAATGCCTCATCTAATGTTTTATCTTGTTCAGGATAATTAGTATTTACTAATTCTTGAAATAAAAAATCAGTATCTATGTCTAATGCATTACAAAGATTTACTAAAGTTGTTGCACTCCCAAAAGATATACCTCTTTCTAATTGACTAATATATCTAGTGGAAAGTTGCAATTTTTCAGCAAGAAGTTCTTGAGTATAATTATTTCTAGTTCGTGCCAATTTTATTTTTTTACCAATTGTTTGACGATATGATTTTTCAATTTCTTTCATATAATCAATCTCCTTTTTTGCTTTAATAAGTAATCTCCAATTTATATCTTAATAAAAGTATAACAAGGATGAAAATAAAAAAGAATGAACTATCAATAAGAAAATATGCATTAGAACTAATATTGATAGCATGACTTTAAAAATAATATAAAAAAAATGAAAAAAATTTATAAAAATGCTTGCAAATTAAAACAATATGTATTAAAATTTAAGTGAAGTGGTAAAAAGTGGTATAAAGTGGTAAATAAGTGGAGGGGGGTGAGAACCAATGTTAATGGGAGAATATAGTCATTCTTTAGATACAAAAGGAAGAGTTATTATGCCAGCTAAACTAAGACAAGATATAGGTGAAAAATTCATTATAACTAAAGGACTAGATGGCTGCTTATTTGCGTTCTCTCAAACAGAATGGTTCAATTTCGAGGAAAAATTAAAAACACTTCCACTATCAGATAAAAATGCAAGAAACTTTGTAAGATTCTTTTTATCAGGGGCAACAGAATGTGAAATAGACAAACAAGGAAGATTTCTTATTCCAAATAATTTAAGAGAAGCAGCAAATTTAGAAAAGGATGTTATTATTATAGGAGTAGGAACAAGACTAGAGATATGGAATAAAGAAATTTGGGAAAAATGCGACGAAAAAATATCAGCAGATGAAATTGCCGAAAACATGGCTAACTTAGGTATATAACTTGCAAAAGTTTATATAGCAACTAAAGACAAATGTACAAAAGACAAAATTACAAAAGATAAAATTTTAAGATACAAAAGATAAATATACAAAAGATAATCACACAAAAGATATTTAAATTACAAAAGTAATATAAAGCACAATTGATAAAACAGCTGGTGTAGTGCCAGCTGTAAAAAAGCTTTTATAGCAAGAGGTGCAAAATTGGAATTTAAACATAAACCAGTAATGTTAGAAGAATGTATACAAGGATTAAGAATAAAGAAAGATGGAATATATGTTGATGGAACATTAGGAGGGGCAGGACATAGCATAGAAATTGCAAATAAATTAAATGGTACAGGAAAACTAATTGGAATAGATAGAGATAAAGAGGCTTTACAGGCGGCAAAAGAAAAACTATCAGGATATACAAATGTTACATATATTCATGGAAATCATGATAATATAAAAGAAATATTAGAAGAACAAAATATACTAGGTGTAGATGGTATTTTATTAGACTTAGGAGTATCATCATATCAACTAGATGAGCGTAATAGAGGATTTAGTTATTTAGGCAAAAATGAATTAGACATGAGGATGGATAAAACGCAAGAATTAACAGCTAAAATAGTTGTTAATCAATATACAGAAGAAGAATTAGCTAATCTAATATATACATATGGAGAAGAAAGATTTGCAAGACAAATTGCAAAAAATATTTGTAAGAAACGATTAGAAAAAGAAATTAAAACTACAAAAGAATTAGTAGAAATCATAGAAAAAACAATTCCAAAAGCAAAACAAAATGATGGACACCCTGCTAAAAGAACATTTCAAGCTATTAGAATTGAAGTAAACAATGAGATAAAACCACTATATGACACAATATTGAATTGTATTGATTGTTTGAACTCACAAGGCAGATTATGTGTAATTACATTTCATTCATTAGAGGATAGAGCAGTAAAAAATGCAATGCTTGAAGCAAAAGGAAAATGTACATGCCCATCAGATTTACCATATTGTGTATGTGGTGCAAAATCACTACGGAAAAATAATTACTAAAAAACCAATGATACCAACAAAAGAAGAACAGGAAGAAAACTCAAGAAGTAAAAGTGCGAAACTAAGGATATTTGAAAAAGAATAACAAAAGAAGGGAGGAAAAACAATGGCTAAAGCAAAATATCAATATGGCACAAGTCCAAGAAAAACTGAAGTACAACAACCAAGAAGACGTAGAGTAGAAAAAAAGCCAAAATTAAAGGTAGTTAAAGATGTGCCAAGACAAAATGTAGAAGTATCAAAAGCTCAAAGAAAAAAGCAAATACAATTTACAGCAATAACTATTTTTGTATTTCTTGTATTATTGGCCATTGGATATAGAAACTCCCAAATAAGTGTTAAATTTAGTGAAATGCAAAAACAGAAAAAGCAATTAGCTACATTGCAAAAGGAAAATGAACAATTAAAAATCAATATAGAAAATGGACTAAATTTAAATAATATTGCAAATGAAGCAAAAACAAAATTGGGTATGCAAAAATTAACAAACAAGCAAACTATTTATATTACATTACCAAAGAAAGATTATGTTGAAGCTGCAACAGAAAAGATTATTGTTGAAGAGGACAAAAGCTGGCTTGAGCAAATAGCAGATTGGATTTTTCAAAAATAAAAAAGAATAAAATAAAGCACTTCTAATAATATTTATTAGAGGTGTTTTTTATGATTGCTAGTAAAATATCAAATAAAAAGAGAATAAGAAATATATTATTTATATCATTTTTTGTGTTTATAGCTTTAACTATAAGAATAGGATATTTACAAATTGTAAAAGGTGCAGAGTTAGCAACAATGGCATATGAACAGCAAACTTTGAATAGAAATATAAATCCAAAAAGAGGTACTATTTATGATGCAACAGGAGAACATGTTTTAGCAGTAAGTAGTACAGTCGAAACAGTAACAGTTAATCCAGGAAATATTGCAAAACAAGATAAAGAGAAAGTTGCTAGAAAATTAGCAGAAATATTTGAACTAGATTATGAAAAAGTGTTGAAAAAGGTTAATAAAAGAAGCTCAATTGAAACTATTATAAAAAAGGTTGACAAGGAAAAAACAGATATACTAAGAAGGTGGATTGGAGATGAAAACATAACTACTGGAATTAACATAGACGAGGATACTAAAAGATATTATCCCAATAATACCTTTGCATCTCAAATTATAGGTTTTTGTGGTAGTGATAATCAAGGATTAGATGGAATTGAAGCAAAGTATGAAACTCAATTAGCAGGAAAAAAAGGTTCAATTAAAAGGCATGCAGATGCTAAAGGAACGGAAATAGGAGAAGAAGGAGAACAATATGTTTCAGCAATTGATGGAAACGATTTGATTTTATCTATTGATTATAACATACAATCTATAGTTGAAAAATATTTACAAGAAGCTTGTATAGACAATAAGTGTACAGATGGAGGAAATGTAATTGCAATGAATCCTAAAACAGGGGATATATTAGCTATGGCAACATATCCTAATTATAATTTAAATGAGCCATATGAAGCATATACAGATGAATTAAAAGGAATTTGGAGTTCATTAGAACAAAAGGAAAAGACAAAAAATTTGCAAGCTGTTTGGAGAAATAGAGCAATAGCAGATACATATGAACCAGGTTCTACTTTTAAAACTATTACTGCATCTGCATCACTAGAAGAAGGAATAACTGATACAGATAATAGTGGAGAATTTTGTTGCACAGGAGGTATTGAAGTAGCAGGAGTTCGTATAAAATGTTGGAGATACTATAGACCACATGGGCCAGAAAGCTTAAGGCAAGCGTTAATGAATTCTTGCAATCCAGTTTTTATAGGATTAGGACAGAAATTAGGAGTGCATACCTATTACAGCTATTTGAAAAAATTTGGGTTACTAGAAAGAACAGGAATTGACTTACCAGGAGAAGGAGGTAGCATCTTTTTAAAGGAGGAAAAAGCAGGACCAGTCGAATTAGCAACGATTAGCTTTGGTCAAAGATTTGAAATTACACCAATACAATTGGTTACAGCAGTATCTAGTATTGCAAATGGAGGAAATTTAGTACAGCCAAGAATTGTGAAACAAATTGTAGATAGCCAAACAGGAGAGAAAAAAGATATAGAAGTTAATATTAAGGGAAAATCTATTTCAAAAGAAACATCAGAAAAAGTATTAAGTATGATGGAAAGTGTTGTAGCAGAAGGAACACGGAAAAAATGCAAAGGTTGCAGGATATAGAATAGGAGGAAAAACAGGAACTTCAGAAGAT
>CANQOU010000104.1 GCA_947625565.1 uncultured Clostridia bacterium | reverse complement strand
TACTTTTATACGAACTTTATCTTTTAATATTTCATTTTCAATATAAATTTCTTTTTTTCCATTGACATCTTTTACATTTTTTATAGCATTTGTCAAGTAGTTTGTTATAACCTGCTCAATTAAGAAATTATCTGCAAATACCAAATTCTCTTTATCCTTTTTTAA
Source organism: uncultured Clostridia bacterium (assembly GCA_947625565.1). Classification (GTDB taxonomy): domain Bacteria; phylum Bacillota; class Clostridia; order TANB77; family CAG-508; genus CAG-269. The sequence continues at coordinate 4,288 of CANQOU010000104.1, read as the reverse complement.
AGATATTTCTACCTGTGCCTCATCCAATAATACCTTTGAATTTCTAATTACCTCTTGTTCTACTTCTACAATATTAAATGTTTTATTATTAAATTCTCTTTTTCCATATTCAAGTTTCATCAATTCTAATAATTGTTTTACCAATCTGTCCATTTTATTTGTTTCGTCTAAAATAACCTCTGCATAAAATTTTCTGCTTTCTTCATCTGAGTTTACGTTTTCTAATAATCCTTCACTATATCCTTGTATTAGTGCAATCGGTGTTTTTAATTCATGAGATACATCAGAAATAAAGCTTTTTCTCATTTCATCAATTTTCGATTTTTCCTCTATATCTTTTTCTAATTCTATATTGGTGTTGCGTAATTGGTTTATTGTTTGTTCTAATGTGTCTGACATTGTATTGATACTTTTTCCTAAATTATCTATCTCGTCATCTGCATCTTTAATTCTATACTTATGACTAAAGTCTAAGTTTGCCATTTCTGTGGCAATCTTATTTAATTCTAGTATTGGCTCTGTAAATTTTTTTGAAATAACTGATACTAATACAGCTGATATTATAATAGTAAATCCTGCCATTAGTAATAGAAAATGATTTGAAATACGTACACTATCTTGAATTGATGTTACTGGTATTCTTATATGTAAATGATATCCATTATCAAATTTACCAGAAAGTATAACATATGTTAATCCATTTCTAAAGTCTTTTTGTCTTACAATTCTAAAATTTTCCGTATTCTCTACTAGTTCACCCATATTGTCTTTATAAATCGGAGAAAAATTATTATTTGAATTATATATGTACATATTATCTTCATCTGTTATTCTAATGTCAAAATTATTTTGAATTTCAATCTTCTCTAATTCTGATTCTAAATCTAGTTCTGGACTATTTCCGTTATAATAATTGTTTAATTGATAATATATATCTTTTAAAGTCTTTTGCTTTGAATATAGATAAAATTTTTCTAATGCAAAACTATTTAGAACAATTAGAAAAAATATAATACACAATACAGCAATACATAATGTTAAAAATAACTTTATTTTAACAGATTTATTTAGGTTTTTGATTTTTGATACATATTTTCCCATGATTTTTCTTTCCTTATTTTACTTCAAATTTATAGCCTATTCCTCTAATAGTTTTTATGTATTTTCCTTTTTTCCCTAGCTTATGTCTTAATTTTTTTACATGGCTATCTATTGTTCTGGAATCCCCATAATAATCATAATTCCATACATTATTTAAAATTTTATCTCTTGATAATGCAATATTTTCATTCTCTACTAGATATGTCAACAATTCATATTCTCTTAAACTTAATTCGATTGGCTTTCCATCAATTGTAATTGTTCTTCCTTCTTTATTGATTTCAATTCCACCATAGTCCTTTACTGTATTTTCTTCTCCTTCAACTCTTCTCAAGATTGCTTCTACTCTTGCTACTAAGATTTTTGGACTAAATGGTTTTGATATATATTCGTCTACTCCTAGTTCAAAACCAAATAGTTCATCTTGTTCTTCTCCTCTAGCTGTTAGCATTATAATTGGTACAGTTTTACTCATTTGTCTGATTTGTCTTAATACAGACCAACCATCTAATTTGGGCATCATTACATCTAATAAAATTAGTTTTATTTTGCTTTGGTTTTGTTCATATATTTGTATTGCTTTTTCTCCATCTTCTGCTTCTAATATAGAGTGTCCTTTTGCCATTAAAAAATCTTTTATCAATTTTCTCATTCTTGTTTCATCATCTACAACTAAAATAGAATCTTGAATCAATTTTATCACCTCTAAATTATTATACTTAGTAATTGTGTCCATTTCGTGAAAGAAGCATGTAAATACATGCTTCTTTTGGTTTACTATCCCATATAGTCTCTTAATTTTTTACTTCTACTTGGATGTCTTAATTTACGAAGAGCTTTTGCCTCAATTTGTCTAATTCTTTCACGAGTTACATTAAATTCACGGCCTACCTCTTCTAATGTTCTTGATTTTCCATCTTCTAATCCAAATCTTAATTTTAAAACTTTTGCTTCTCTTGGTGTTAATGTATTCATAACATCTTCTAATTGCTCTCTTAGTAATGTATATGAAGCTGCATCATGTGGTGCAGGGCTATCTTCGTCTTGTATAAAATCTCCTAAATGGCTGTCGTCTTCTTCTCCAATTGGTGTTTCCAATGATACTGGGTCTTGTGCAATTTTTTGTATTTCTGCAACTTTTTCTACTGATATTTCCATTTCTTCTGCAATTTCTTCTGTTGATGGTTCTCGTCCTAATTGTTGTAAAAGATGTCTTGATGTTCTAATAAGTTTATTGATTGTTTCTACCATATGAACTGGTATTCTAATTGTTCTTGCTTGGTCCGCTATTGCTCTTGTTATTGCTTGTTTTATCCACCATGTTGCATAAGTACTAAATTTAAATCCTTTTGTATAATCAAATTTTTCAACTGCTTTCATTAGACCCATATTTCCTTCTTGGATTAGGTCTAAAAATAGCATTCCTCTTCCTACATATCGTTTTGCAATACTAACAACTAGACGTAAATTAGATTCAGCTAGTCTTTGTTTTGCATCTTCGTCTCCTTCCAAAATCTTTTTTGCTAATTCTAGTTCCTGTTCATATGATAAAAGTGGGATTCTTCCTATTTCTCTTAAATACATACGTACTGGGTCATCTACGTTAATTCCTTCAAAACTACTATCTGTAAATTCTTCTACTGCTAAATCTTCTACTTCCTTTAGGTCCTCTACATCAGGTTCTTCATCAAAATCGTCCTCTATTAAATCAATGCCAATTGCCTCAAAAGCATCAAAAACAGAATCCATTTGGTCTGGATTAACGTCATCTAATTGTTTTGCTAAATCTTCATATGTTATTTTACCTTTTTCTTTTACTTCTTTTAAAAGTTTTTGTACAGTTGTATTTTTTATATCATCTTCTTCAACTTTTTTCTCTACTTCTACTGTTTCTTCTTTTTCTTCTATTTTTTGTTCACTTTCAGGCATTTTTTCTTTTTTTTCTTTTTCAGTCTTTAATTTTTTCTCTTCCTTTTCAGGCTTTAAATTTTCTTCTACTTTTGCCTTTTTTGTTTTTTTCTCTACTGCCTTTTCTTTCTTCTCTGTTTTTGTTTCTTTTATATTTTTAATTGTTTTTTCTGCTTTTACTGGCTTTACTTCTGTACTAGCTTTTGAAACTTCTTCTTTTTTCTTTCTTGGCATTTTGATTCACTCCTATTTTATTTTTGCTAATTGAATTATTAGTTCACTTAGCTCTTTTTCTAATTTTTTTTTATCCTCACTTGATATTTCTTCGTCTAGTAATGATAGAATTTGCATTTTCCTTGCATTTAATTTTTCTCGTTTATATCCACCGTATAACATCGTCAATTGCCTTTTCCATATCTTGAATCTCATAATCGTCTGCCATAATTTCAGTAACATGACTTTGTTCTTCTTCATTTAAGTTATCTAAAATTCCGTTAATATTACTATTTCCTTTTTCAAATTCTTCATACAGTTTTTTTGCAATTCTTTGATTTAACATATCTTTAAATTCTTCTGCTTTTATATTTTGTTTGATAATTTCATATAAATTTAAATCACCTGTTAATAAAATTGATAAAATCATGTTTTCTCTTTTTTTGATGCTAGGCAATACATCTTCTGTGTTTTGTTTTTTATGTACTACTGATTTTCTTTTTTCTAAAGTTTTTTGTCCTTCATTCCCTGAATATAGTAATTTGTTAACTTCTGCATAAATTGCTTCTTTAGAAATTTGATATTCTTTTGCAATTTTTTCGATATATACTTCTCGTTCTATTGTATTAGGCACTTTAGAAATCAATTTTGCTATTTCATTTAAGAATTTAATTTTGTCATTTACATTTTCTATATTTAAGTCATTTTTCAATAGTTTTACTTTAAATTCTAAAACAGATATTGCTTTTTCAATTAAATTTTGAAATCTTGCACTTCCGTATTTTATAATGTACTCATCTGGGTCTTTTGCACCTTCCATTTGTAAAATACGCATGTCACATCCCATATTTTGTAATATGTCAATTGCTCTAATTTTAGCATTTAAACCTGCTTCATCTGCATCAAAGCTTAATATTATTTGCTCTGCATTTTTACGTAATAAAAAGCCTTGTTGTCCGAGTTAGTGCTGTTCCTAGTGGTGCTACAACATTTTTTATTCCTCTTTGATGTAATGAAATAACATCCATATAGCCTTCTACAATTAAAAGCTTTTTTAAGTCTACTT
>CANQOU010000103.1 GCA_947625565.1 uncultured Clostridia bacterium | reverse complement strand
TAATATTAAAAGAATGTTAAATGGTTCAGAAAACAAAATATCATTCAAAAAGAATTAAATAATAATGAAATAATAGGAGGAAATTATGAAACAAATTGCAATTATAGGGAGTGGAAGTTGGGGAATTGCCTTAGCTATCCATTTAGCAAATCTAGGAAACACAATAAAAATATGGTCATTTTTAGAAGAAGAAAGAGATTTAATAAATAATGAAAAAAAGTGTAAATTTTTACCTAATGTAAAATTACCAGAAAACATATTTTGTTCAATGGATTTTGAAGAAGTTATTAAAAATTCAGACTTTATTTTACATGTTACACCATCAAAATTTACTAGAGAAACATTTAAAAAATATAAACAATATGTAGGTACAAAACCAGTTATAATATGTTCAAAAGGATTTGAAAAAGAAACAAATAAAACACTTGATGAAGTTATCTTAGAGGAAATGCCAGAAGCAAGAGTAGGAGCTTTATCAGGGCCAAGCCACGCAGAAGAAGTATCAATAGCTATTCCAACTGTACTTGTAATAGCATCTTCAGATGAAAAAATAAGAGAAGAAATACAAGAAACCTTTATGTGTCCACATATGAGAATATATACTTCAACAGATATAAAAGGAGTAGAACTAGGAGGAGCATTAAAAAATATTATTGCATTTTGTGCTGGTGTTACAGCAGGAGTAGGATTTGGAGATAATACATTCGCAGCACTAATTACAAGAGGACTGGAAGAAATATCTAGACTAGGAGTTGCAAGTGGACGGTAAAAAAGAAACTTTTTATGGCTTAAGTGGACTAGGAGATTTAATTGTTACTTGTTTAAGTGAACATAGTCGAAATAGAAAAGCAGGAAAATTGATAGGACAAGGAAAAACATTAGAAGAAGCAAAACAAGAAGTCGGAATGGTTATAGAAAGTATAGATAATATAGATGTTGCATATACATTAAGTAAACAGAATAATATAGAAGTACCAATTATAGAAACAGCATATGAAGTTATATATAATCACTTAGATGCAAAAACAGCAGTAAACAGGCTAATGACAAGACAAAAGAAAATGGAAATGGAATAAAAAATGTATAAATTAGAAAATATTACTAATACTAAAAAATAAAAAAGGAGGAATTATCAATGGATTTTTTTGATAAATTAGGAAAGAAAGCAAGTGAAGCATATAAGGTAACAGCAGATAAGACAGGAAAATTAGCAAAAGAGGCAAAATTAAAATTGAGAATGAATGACTTGAAAAGTCAAATAAATGATATTTATGAGAATATTGGTAAAAAAGTATATGAGAAACATACAAGAGAAGAAAATATTGATATAAAAAAAGACTTAGAAGAAGAATGTACACAAATAGATGTATTAAGTGCAGAAATAGAAGATATTTTGCAAGAATGTAGAATTTTAAAAGATAAAAGGCAATGTCAAAAATGCTATAAAGAAATAGATAAAGATGCAAAATTCTGTCCAGAATGTGGAGAAAAGCAAGAAGAGATTGAATCAGTAGATGTAGAAGAAACAGAAGAGCCAGAAAATGTAGAAGAAGATGACTTTATAGACATAGAAATAGAAACTGAACCAGATGTAGAAATAGAAATTAGTGAAGAAGAGCAGGAAGAAAATGAAGAGGAAAGCAAAGATGAATTAGAAAAAACGGTTGAAATCGAATCAGATGTAGAAGATAAAGAAGAAAGCGAAAACTAATATGAAAATTGTTGTACAAAGAGTAAAATATGCAAAAGTAGAAGTAGAAGGAAAAATAGTAGGAAAAATTGAAAATGGATTTTTAGTATTGCTAGGTATTACACATACAGATACAAAGCAAAATGCAGAATATCTAGCAAAAAAGCTATGTCATTTGAGAATATTCGAGGACGAAAATGAGAAAATGAATTTAGACATAAAACAAGTAAATGGAAAGCTACTGATTGTATCACAATTTACTTTATATGCAAATTGTAAAGATGGTAATAGACCATCTTTTACAGAAGCTGCAAAGCCAGAAATAGCAGACCAGTTATATGAATATTTTTGCAAGCAATGTAAAAGCTTTGGAATAGAAGTAGAAAAAGGAATATTTGGAGAAAATATGCAAGTAAGCCTATTAAATGATGGACCTGTTACAATCGTATTAGAGGGATAAATTTAATATGGAAATCTTTCATACAAATATTTAATAAATGAATTTCCATTTTTATCAGTAATATGAATGTATACGCCTTTATCCAAAGACACCCATACATTTAAAGTAAAGCTATCAATATTATCAATATATACGCCAATAATGTCAGCTATATCGACAGGATTGGCGTATTTTTTTTCCCAACTCTTTTTTTCAGGTATATCGAATTCTGTGTTGTATAAACGACTTAAAAATTTATTAACTTCACCAGCTTTTTCACTAAACAAACTTACAGTCATTAAAAAAACTCCTTAAAACTAAATTAATTATAATATGTGCAAAAATGTGAAAAATATAACTAATTTATAATATATAAAGATGTATAAAACTTGATAAATTTGAAAATAATAGTAAAAAAAGAAGGAGTGTTTAAGCTTGAAAAAATATAAAACAATTGCATATATTTTAGTTATAATATTTTTTGTATTAGCAATTGCTTTCGTTTCATATCAAGTAATGTCAGCTAATCCAAAGAAAGAAACGCAAATGAAACAAAAAGCAAAAACAGAAATTAAATATTTAGAAAGTAGGATGTTAACATTATTTAATGGAATGAACAATATTCAATTTGAAAATTATAAAATTTCAATTAGTGAAGTAACTCCAAATTCTTCAGGTGATAGTAGTGAAAAAAGCACAGAAACTAAATCTGAATCAGGAGAAGGAGGTATGGAAAAAGAAACTTCAAGTAATTCAGAAAATAGTGAAAGTAGTAATCCATCAGGTAGTGAAAGTTCAAAAGAATCCTCATCTAGTAGTTCAGAGAGTGGAGAAACATCTGGAGAAGGAAGCTCTAGTGGAGGCACTTCAGAGAGTGGAAACTCTGAAAGTAGTAATAAACAAACAGAAACATTTGGATTAGAACCAACAGGAGTATTATTATCAAATGAACAAATTGACTGGAAAAAAATAAAAAATGAAGTAGAAAATATGTATATATCAATACCAACAATTACATTAGATTTATATAAAACAGATATTGAAGATAAAGATGTTTTAAACTTCAATACAGAATTTGATGCACTTACAAGAGCAGTAGAAAGTCAAAAGAAAGAACAAGTATTGCCACAACTTATAAAAGTATATGAAAATGTAGTAAAATTTAGAGAAAAGACTGGAGACGAAGAAGAAAAGATAGTTTCAAGAACAAAATTAAATATATATCGTGCATATAGTAAACTAGATAGTGGAAATTGGGAAGAAATGTCAAAAGATATACAATCAGGTATAGAAGAATTTACAAAATTATTAACAGGAGCAGAGATTGAAAATGAAAAACAATATTCTATAAATAAAGCATATGTTATGCTAAGTGAATTGCAAAAAGCACCAGAACAGAAAAGTCCAGAAATTTTTTTAATAAAATATAAAAATACGCTAGAAGAATTAAGCAATATATGATATAATTGTAAATAGAGTAAATTGGATAGTCGCTGGCAAATTCCTAAAGGAATTGCGAGAGGAAAGTCCGGGCTCCAAAGAGCAAGGATGCTAGATAACGTCTAGTGGGGGCAACCCTAAGGAAAGTGCAACAGAAAATAACCGCCATTTATGGTAAGGGTGAAAAGGCAGGGTAAGAGCCTACCGCTGTTATGGTGACATAACAGGTCAGTGTAAACCCCATCTGGAGCAACACCTCATAAAGAAGATTAAGCCTGCTCGGCGCCTTCTTGAATTGCGTGGCTTGAGGTAATTAGTGATAATTATCCTAGATAAATGACTATTTTAAATGACAGAACCCGGCTTACAGATTTACTCTTTTTATTCTATATATTGAAAGGACTATAATCTATATGAGAATAAGACGAAAAAAATGGGCAAGACCGGAACTAGAGGCATCACCATTTTACATAGATATACCAGAAGAACAAAAAGGAAAATGGAAAGAATTATTTAAAAATAAAGATAATCCTATTCATTTAGAATTAGGGTGTGGAAAAGGACAATTCATTAGCAAATTAGCATCAGAAAACTTAAAAATAAACTATATTGCAATTGATTTAATTGATGCAATGTTAGGATTAGCCAAAAGAAATATTGAAGCAGAATATATCAAAAAAAATTTAGAGATTAGCAATGTTTTAATTACAAGATTTGATATAGAAAGAATTCCACTTATTCTAGATAAAGAAGATAATATTGAACGAATATATATAAATTTTTGTAATCCTTGGCCAAAAGGAAAACACAAAAAAAAGAGATTAACACATACAAGACAATTAGAAAAATATAAAACATTTTTATCAGAAAATGGAGAAATATTTTTTAAAACAGATGACGAAGATTTATTTTTAGCA
>CANQOU010000102.1 GCA_947625565.1 uncultured Clostridia bacterium | reverse complement strand
TTAAAGCCCTACTCTAATTTATCTTATCACATTTCTGAATTAAAGTCACTAGTTAGACATAGATTTCGTTTAGTTCATGAACGTTCTAAATTTAAAGTTTCTCTTTCTAGACTTGTTACTCTTATATTTCCAGAACTTAAAAAGATTGTTTGGTCAATTTCTCAAAATTCTATACTTTATCTTCTTAATGACCTTCCTTCTGTTAAAGAAATTTCTGAATGTAATTTGAAGCATCTTACTTCAATTCTAGAAAAATATTCTAGAGGTAAATACAGTAGAGATAAAGCTATTGAGATTCGTGAGTTAGCTAGAAAATCTATTGGTACTAATAGTCGTTCTTTATCTTTTGAACTAAAACAAGTTATTCAAGCTGTTTTATTCTTACAATCTCAGATTGATGAAATTGACAAAGAATTGCAATATTTAGTTGATGAACTTAATAGTCCAATAATGTCTATTCCAGGTATTTCTTATGTTTCTGCTGCTTTTATTTTAGCTGAAATTGGTGATATTAGTAATTTCAATTCTCCTGCTAAACTACAAGCTTTTGCTGGTCTTGACCCTTCTACATATCAGTCTGGAAAATATTCTGCAACACATTCCATAATGGTAAAACGTGGTTCAAAATATTTACGTTGGGCTCTGTTAAATGCTACAAGGCTTGTTTGTATGCGTGATGCAAGTTTTAAAGAATACAGAGATAAGAAAATATCTGAAGGTAAACATTACTTTGTAGCACTTAGCCATACTTCTAAAAAATTAATTAGAGTTATTTATTATTTATTAAAAACAAATAAATCTTATCAACTTTCAAAAGTAGCTTAGTCGATAATGTTTTATCCTCTTTTAAAGCATTTTTTCAAAATGCTTATTTGTCATGCATTTTTCAATGTACTAAAATTTTTAATTTTTTGAGAAAAACTATTGACATTCATATAGTTAGTCTCCATGAGTTACAATTTGTGTTAATAATGCAAATTGTAATTTATTTTATTTATTTTTTATATAATTTAATATTTTAGTTATTAATGGTTTAAAGATTGAATACAATATATATCCAATAACTCCACCTATCATATTAGTTATTACATCAGTTATATCTGATGCTCTGAAATCACTTAATAAAGGTTGTAATAACTCAATACTTAAACTTAATATAATTGTATAACTTATTGTTTTTACAAACTTCGGTTTATTATTAGTAAGTGGAAATAAAAAGCCAAATGGAATTGTCATTATTATATTTAATGCTATTTGCCTAACAAAATCTCCTCTACCACTTATTACATCAATAAATGGCACAAAATTCATTAATCTATAAGGATGGTCAAATATAAATGGCAATGATGTTATTATTGGCATTAATGTAAAATACAAGACAAAAGACAAGTATATATACAGTAGAGTATTTATAAATAATATATCTTTTCCTTTTTCTTTCCACTTTTTATAGAATATAAAAACATATAAAAGAATTAAAATTATAAAATCTATTATTATTATTTTCATATTTCCTCCGATGGTACAAAATAAATCCTATTTAAATAACTTCTATTTTTCAATTACAATCTATATACAATTAAAACAATGGTGCAAGCAATCTTAAAATAGCTTGCCATAAAGATTTTAAAAAGCCTGCTTTTACATCATTATCATCTAATTTTTTACTTTCCTCAAAAGTACTTTCAAAGTCTTTTAATATTTCCTTTATTTCACTAACATTTTCCATATAAATCCCATTTTCAAAATGAAGATATAAGCTTCTATAATCCATATTTATTGTTCCTACTACTGCTCTAACATCATCTGATAGAAATACCTTTGAATGAACAAATCCATTTGTATATTTATATATTTTTACCCCATTATCGTGTAATACTTTAAAAAATGAACATGTTTGCGTATAAACTATTTTTTTATCAGGAATTCCTGGTACTATTATTCTTACATCAACTCCTCTTTTAGCAGCTCTACAAAGTGCATTAACCATATCAGTATCTATTATTAAATATGGTGTCATTATGTATAAATAGTCTTTAGCACTATTTATCATATTGATATAAACATCTTCTCCAATTAAGTCTTTATGAAATGGTGCAACTCCATAAGGAATAACATAGCCATTGTTTTTATCACTATTATTAAATGTATATTTAAATTTACTAATATCTTTATCCTCGTTTATATTAGCATTCCATAAAGTTAAAAACATAACTGTCAAATTCCAAATAGCATCACCAACAATTTTAATTCCATTATCTTTCCATATACCTAGTTTGCTATTAACATTTATATATTCATCACTTAAATTAACACCACCAGAAAAAGCAACTTTCCCATCTATAACTGTAATTTTTCTATGATCTCTGTTGTTCATAAATATTCCTCTGAAAGGACTTAATTTATTAAATGTAATACATTTTATACCATACTTTGCAAGCTGTTTTGAATAATTTGTAGAAAGCATTGCGATACTTCCCATATCATCATATAATATTCTAACATCTACACCTTTGGATGCTTTTTCTTTTAATATATTCAAAATACCATTCCACATAATTCCTTCGTTAATGATAAAGTATTCCATAAATATAAATTTTTCAGCTTTTTTTAATTCTTTTAATAACTCAGGATAAAATTTCTCTCCAAAGTTATAATAAGTAATTTCATTATTAGTACTTACGAAATTATTTGTTCTATTCATCAAGTATTTAATATTATCTAATTTTTTATTATCTATTTCCTTTTTTAATTCTTCTTCTTGAACTAAATATTTATTATATTTTTCTTCATATTCAAATATATTTTTTAATAATTTGTTTTTAGAATAATTTTTTCCTAAAGTAATTAATAAAATTGTTCCAAATATTGGGAATATTAGAATTAATATTATCCATGGTAAATCATTTGAAAGTCTTGTACTTTCCTTCAATATACCAAGAATAATTAAAATACTTACAATATTATAAAACAATGTGATAATTCCAAGATATTTATAAAAAAATAATCTTATTACAATAGCAAATCCAAATTGTAAAATAACTCCTATTATAACTATTAAAGCTCTTTTTATTGCATTTAACATAACTTTATCTCCTTTATAATTTTGTTTATTCTTACATATTGTTTTCCATAGCCTCATGCACTTTATCTTTTAATTTTTTTATAGAATCTTTTGAATTTTCTTTTTCATTTGTATATTTTATTGGCTCGAGTATCTTTATAGTAACATCTTTTTTTCTTTTAAACAATCTTCTTATTCCTTTTGGAGCTCTAAAAGTAATTACTATTGGGATAACAGGAACATTGTTTCTTATTGCAAAATTAAATGCACCATTTTTGAAGTTTCTTATCTTTTCATAATACGGCCATAATGCTTTTTCTGGGTAAAAGTGTATTATTTTTCCTTCTTGTATAGCTTTGTCTAATTGTCTTATAAATCCTTCCTTATGGCTTATATTACTAGAGATAGGTACTGCCCTTAATAGTTTTATTAGTTTCCTTACAAAAGGAATTTTAAAGCTTCCTTCTCTTGTAGTAAAATACACTTTTTTTAGTCCGAAAGCTAAGCCTACCATAGTACAATCTAAAATTAGAACATGATTTGATACGCTTATTGCTCCTGATTGTAAGTTTTTAATATTTTCTTTTCCCTCTATTTTTAAATCATACACTATTTTATTTAAGATCGTTAAAACAGGAAAAGCTATACCATAATACAATAAATTAGAAAAAAATGAAAATACTTTTCCATCATTTATATATTTATAATTTTCACTTATATTAAATTCTAATGGCTCATATAGATGAATAATATCTTCATTTTCATCTTGTACTAATTCTTCATTTCCTCTGGTAAAACATTTTTCCATTGTATATTACCTCTATCTATATCTAATTCTTTTATGACTATTTCTGCTATTTTTTCGCAAGTATCTCTTGGTATATATTTTTTTTGGTTTTCAATTATTTCATTTTGTAATTTTTGATTATTTATCAATTTTTTCGTGTTTTCTACTATTTCTTCTATGTTTTCGCATTTAATTGACATCTTTCTTTCATTAAAGAACTGTGCATTATAATTTTCACAACCTGGTATTGGCATTATATGAATTAGTGGCTTTCCCATAGTTGCGATTTCTGTAGTAGTTAGTCCTCCAGGTTTACTAAGTATAATTTCACAGCTTGCTATGTATTTACTTAATTCATTACTATATGGAAGTACTATAACTCTATTATTATTTTTATATTTATTATTTAAAGACTTTATTAGCTTAGTATTGTTTCCACAAGAAATAATAAATGTAATGTCTGGAATATTTTCTAATAAATTTTTGGTTATTTCTTTTACATCTCCAAACCCCATACTTCCATTTAAAATTAAAATATATTTTTTATCAATGCCTAAATTTAGTTGTTTTTTTACTTCTTGCTTATCATATTCTTCCCTAAATTGTTTTCTTACAGGTATTCCTAAAGCTAATAGTTTTTGTTTTTTTATACCTTTTTCTACAAAATCTGATTCTAATTCTTTGCTTGGTATAACAAAATAATCAGGATTAGTTTCTTCCCAAAGAGGTATACTCACATAATCT